>NZ_JAMYLQ010000031.1:0-99890 GCF_040318115.1 Mesorhizobium sp. M1312
GTACGGCAGAGCGGGCTCCGAACTCCTTAGGGCACGCATGCTGCCACTCAACCGGCCTGATCACCACACAAAGTGAGGAAGAACCTGGTTAAGTGCAAAGCGACAATTGCCTCGACGGCGGGTCCCGGCAGGTTTATGCTGCCCAATGTTACCGCAATCCGGAATGGCGATTGAGTACCTTCACGGTGAAGGGATTCCCGCGGTCTTAGAGATGAGTTGTCGAATGGCGCGAAGTCGCACAGAATCGTGTGTTTGATATCGATCAGGATCGCGAGCTATTTCAGGCGCAGAGAGGTCTTGCGCCCGATGCAGAAGTTGCTCCCGGTCCAACGGAAGTGAATGGGGTGGAACTGCTTTGTCGGCCAAATTGTTGACCGAACGTCCGGCGCCCATTGTTGCTAGATGTCTGGATTCTTGGGGCGTTTTGGATGATGCAATCCACCATCTCACTCCAAAGGGCAGTGGAATCTGGAACAATGTCGCTTTTGTACGCGCGACATCCTTCGCGCCCGATTGGCATATCGTCTTTAACTCTGCTTCTCTTTTTGGGCTCCCTGTTGATATCGAGGCGAGCCCAAACAGGACAATTTTTGCAATCGGCGAACCGCCGACGAAAGCTCATCGCGCATTTCATGAAGGGCAGGGGAAAAATACTATCGTCCTGACGTCTGACGCAGAGCTGGCTGCTCGGCAGAATGCAGGGCGCCGATTCGTTTTGGCTCCACCTATCACTCGGTCTTGGTCTGTAAACAAGACATATGACCAACTTCTGGTCAGCGAAGTCGTGGACAAGCCGCTTCGGCTCTCATGGATTACCAGTAACATCGCCCTGCTTAAAGGGCATCGATATCGGCTGGCGTTTCTGGAACGGCTGAGAGAGGAGCTCGATTTTGACCTGTTCGGCCGAGGTTTTCGGCTGATTGGAGATAAATGGAACGCACTCGCACCTTACCGTTACAGTATAGCTTTCGAGAATACTCGTGCTGATTACTATTTTACAGAGAAGCTTATGGACTGCTTCGTTGCTGAAACAATGCCGATCTATTACGGCAGCCCGGCAATCACGAGGTTCTTCCCTTCGGACTCAATGGTTCTGATTGACCCAGAGGACAAGAATGTAATCCAAAAAATTCAAGAAATCATCAACTCGGACCTCTGGAAGGAGCGTCGCGGCGCAATACAAGAGGCGAAGCGGTTGGTTCTTGAGAAATACAATACGTTTGCTTATCTCGCGGGCTTCATCGAAAGCGTTCAGGATAAACCCTTACCGCCAGAAATTATACACATCGATTCGCCTGAGGTCGATTTTGGAATAGACGAATGAAGTACTCCAACGCTCGCTTCGCGTGCCCGGCGGTTGGTGGTCTGGCGAGATCGGTACGGATCGGCGGAGAATGCCTACTGCGCAGACGGGCCGGCAGGGGCGCACGAGGTCATGCGCCCCCGGCTGCCGCTGATCAGACGAACTGGGGAAGGCCAGGAACGGAATTGAGGACCTCGTCCACGAGTTCGTCGCCGGCATGTTCCTTGGCGAAGGCGATCGTCTCGTTGGCGAGGCCGGCGATCTTTGCCATGCTGAGACCCTCACTCATCAATTGCTGGCCGAGCCCCATGAGGCCGCCTCCGCCCTCTGGGTCGTCGCCATGATACTTCGCCACTAATTCCGAAGCTCCGGGAATGGCCTCGATCATGCGCGCAACGGGACCGTCGGCCGCGTGGCGTTGCAGGAAACCCAGCATTAACCCAACGGCCTTCTCTGCGAGAGCCGGGCCGATGCCGGCACCAGTGGCGATGCGCGATAAGAATTCTTCCATGGCAGGTCTCTCTCTCTCTTTAATGAGGTTTACACGGGGCCGGTCCGGCGCCCAAAGCGCCCTTGGCCGAACCACAATTGAACTCCACAAAAATAGGCCGGCGGAAGTGCTATTGCTGGTCCAGCGTTTGATCGCAGTCTTGATCCATGCGAGCAGCTTGTGAGGGATGCAACCGAACGAGGCGCTGCTCCCACAGTCGTCGCAGGCCCTCCATCACAGCGTCACGCTTAGCCTGATCCGGCGCAATTGTATTGAGGAGATCTCCCAACATGGCTTCGCCCTCAATCCGCATCAGCAGATTAAACAAGTCGTGCGAAATTCGCACACTGTCACTGCTGAAGTGGGTCGTGCTGATCTCGCAGTGAGTCTCCCGACGATCTGGCGCTTTGTAAGCGCGGGTTTGATGGAGGGACACATAGGGCGGCAACGAAACCGCAAGCGCAGTCCAATCCTGCAGCGTTGCAGCCCGCTTTTTTACCAGGAAGGGCCCGACTACAAGTCCATCCAGCTCTGTCGTCAGAAAGGTAGCAATCGCGTCTGCAACCGAATCCACGATCGGTTCGGCATTGTTGTTAAAGGACGTATTGAGCAGAATTGGAGTGCCTGTGCGCTTCTTGAACGCATTGATGACCTCCCAGTACGCGGGATTGGCGTTGCGCGATACTGTTTGCAGGCGAGCGGTACCGTCGACGTGCGTGATGGCACCCAGCAAGGCGCGCTTTGAGTCACGCACGCGAACGACGAAATTCATGAATGGAAATTCGTGCCTACCGTCCGGGAGGTCGAAAAATTCGCTCGCATTCTCCTCCAGCACAGATGGCGCGAAGGGCCGATAGCCTTCGCGCTTCTTGACCATCGCATTGATCCGGTCCTTGTTTGCGGCGGGCCGAGGGTCGGCAAGAATGCTGCGGTTGCCCAGCGCACGTGGCCCAAACTCCGAACGACCCTGCACCCAGCCGATCACGGCGCCGTTGGCGATCCAGTCGGCTGCACTGCTTGCCACGTCATCAGAGCGTTCAACCTCGAGATGTCCGGCCCATGCATTCAGTTCCTGTTGCACGGCGCGCTCGCTCCCGAGATCAGGACCCCAATAGACCTCCTGCAGTCGCTCACACGGCGCGGGGCGGCCCATCTCGTTAGAGACTATCAGCGCAGCTCCCAATGCGCAGCCAGCGTCGTGAGACGCGGGTTGCACGAAGATGTCTTCGAAAAGCCCTGAATACAGCAGCTTACCGTTCATCGTGCAGTTGTGGGCTACCCCCCCCGCCAGGCACAACCGCTTCATGCCGGTGGCCTCACGGTGATGCCGGAGAATGTGGAACACGATCCGCTCAAGCGCTTCCTGCAGTGACGCACTCACATCTCGATGCTGCTGGGTGAAAGGCATTCCCTTTCGCCTGACCTCGATGTTGCGGAGCAACGCCGGACCGATGCGGTCGAGGTGAACACGGTAGCCACCGCCGTTGGCGGAGAGCTCGTAGAACTGCTCGAAGAGCTCGCGATAGGGAGCGGGGTCGCCGTAGGGCGCGAGTCCCATTACCTTATACTCGTCGAACAAGCCGTAGCCGAGATAGCGGATCGTCTCGAGATAAAACAGCCCAAGAGAATTGTTCTCGGGGAAAGCCTCGAGTTGCGTAATTTCTGTGCCAGACCCTACCGCCAAGAGGCCCGATAGGAAATCACCAGAGCCATCAATCGCTAGAATGAGACTTTGTTCGAAGCCCGACATTGCAAAGGCGCTCACGGCGTGCGCCTGATGATGACTTACGAATGAAATACGCGAACTGTCCAACTTAGTGCCGAACTCACGCGTTAACAGATCCTGCACCAACGTTTTAGCACCCAACGGAATGGAGAGAATGTCCGGGTCGGATGCGGACATACCTTCAAGCATGGCGTTGGCATAGGGCTCGCTGGCGTAGAGCGCGATACGATCAATCTCATTGAGCTGAACCCCCGCCGCTGACAGACAGTATTGAATCGAACGAGTTGGGAGCTTGTTGGAGTGTTTCATCCGATTGAGGCGTTCCTCTTCGACGGCTGCTATCACCCGTCCGTCTCGGACGAGCACCGCGGCGCCATCGTGCATGAAGGCGTTCCGAAGCTCGAATCGGTTTTCATGGACTTGGTCAAGTCCGCCGCTAATTCCTAGACACAGCATTTCTTTCTCCATATAGTGACGGGCAAGCCAAATTGGCCTGCCTCAGACCGTTTCCAACTAAATAGGCCGCGTTGTCGCTTGCAGCTGCAACCGCCTGTCAGGCATCACCGGCATCAAAGAACGCCTCATAAGGGTCCGCCTAAATCAACATGAGATGCTCGATCGTGGCGCCTGCCGTTTCATGACGCCGAGAGCTTGGCTGGATCATCGAATTTTGAGCGGCTGCTGACTTGCATGCCGGCGATGCCGTTTTCATCTGCAGCACGAACTTGTGGACGCGGGGTGCCAGTACCTTGCGAAGGGCGGCTGTTGACGAATAATAGTACCGCGCCGTGAACTGGCCCGATTTCATTCCCCGAAAGACCGGCGCACAGGCGAGTGACACGTGCTGCACTGTCCGCCTGCTTCCCGGTCGCACATCCGATAACGCCTTCGCCGTGCAGGAGGCCGCATCGCGTCATGCGTCGGCCAAACATGGCACCGACTGGAAGCACGGCAATACGCCGTACATGTAAAGCGCGGATGTTGTATGGCAGCGCTGCCGGCCGGGTCTCCAATCCGCTGCCCAGACGAGCCGACCGGATCTTCCTGCGGCAATAAGCCCGCCACACGCAGAAACGCGCTGGGCAGCTGGCTCGCCGGCAAGACTTCGCAGCTGAGGAACATTGGAGGACGACTAGCGTCGAACCGCCGACATGGTCGGCCAGTTGCAACTCACTTCTCGGCACGACCTCCACTGCACGTCAGGGCGCATGGAATATTTTCTCCTTTGGATGGGTGATCGGTGCGTGACGTGCTTTTGTCCATGCAAGATTTCCGAAGAGTTATGAAATCGTTTGTTTCGATCAAAGTCATCCACGATATGAATAGCTGCCGGACATGCGCTTGAAAGGGCTTCGGGCTTCCCGGATGGCAACTCCGATTTGAAGCGCGTGGCATTCCATGCGCTCTATCAAAACTTTTTCAGCAAAGGGTATGAGAGCAAACCCACACGTTTTTTTCGAAAGTCGCTTCGAGCATTCGGGATGATGTGCTGGGCGATTCACGCAGTCCACGGATCGAAGAGCTCTATGCCGAAGCCTTCGAAATCCTTCATATTACGCGTTGCGAGAGTGAGCTCCTGGGCAATCGCTGTGGCTGCGATCAATGCGTCCAATTGACGTCAGCCCGCGGCCGCGGCGCTTCGCAAAACCCATCAGTCGCCCCCAGGGCCAGAGCAACCGGCTCGTCGACGGGGAGGACTCTCTGCTCGAAACGTCAACGCGACGAACCGCGTGATCTGCCGCTGTGAGGCTACTGCTGGACACGATGTCCTGTCCGAGGTGACAAGGCCGGCGCCGGACGCACGCGTTCTGGAATGGCTGGACAGGCTCGACGAGGATCGCTCGTTCATCAGCGTGGTGTCGATCGCCGAAATCCGGCGCGGCATTGCTCTCATGGACGAGGGTCGGAAGCGTGAGGCGCTGGCCGAATGGCTTGCCCGAGACCTGCCTCAGCGCGCTCAAGGTCGAGTTCCGCGCCGCGTAGCGGCGACTCCAGCAGAAACTCCGCAACCGTAGCCTTGCGCACCGTCTCGCGTTGCCATTCCTCGGCGGAGACGACAACGACGCTTGCCCTACCGTTGCGCGTGATCGTTTGCGGCGCCGCCTGCGCACGCTCGATGACTTCCGACAGCCGCGCCTTGGCCCGAGCGACGGTCCAGTCGGCATCCTCTTTTGGAGCAGACTGCATTCTGGCCTCCGTGACCATTGTGACTACGGTGACTACGGTGACTATATAAAAATGCCCGGGGGACTTTTTTCTAGAGCCCGGACGCCTTGGTGAGATGTTGTCGCAAAAGTTGAGTTCTGCGACGGTGCAAAAGTCAGTTGCAAAATCGTCGCGACAAAGGCTCGGCAGCTCCCCGAAGTAGCCATTTCAGATTGCTTGCAGGTGCGGATAAAGTCCTTTATGCATCGGCACATGATCAAGTCCGCGCCCATCGCTGCAATCTATTATGCGACGCTTCCATAAGGAGCGGCGCGTTTCGATCATGCCTTGAAACAAGCCGCCGTCAGGCGGCTTTGTTCATTGAGAGGACCCCCTGGCGGCAATACCAGGAGGATTCCCTATGGCACTTCCCGATTTATCAACCGGTCATTCCGAACCATGTTCGGCGGCTTTGAAGACGCTCATTGAGCGCGGCTATGTAAATCAAGGGACCGACCTGCCGGGTGTCGATGCCGCCTTTGAAGCAGGCGTCGTACCCGCTTACGCTGGTTTTGATGCGACGGCTGACAGTCTTCATGTCGGCCATCTTCTTCTGATCATGGCGCTTCGTCATCTTCAGCAGACTGGCCATAAACCCATCGTTCTCATTGGGGGTGGGACCACCCGCATCGGCGATCCCAGCTTCCGTTCGGAGGCGCGGCCGATGCTGACGGACGAGCGGATCGCCGCCAACATTGAAGGGATCAGAAAGGTCTTTGACCGTCTCCTTGTCTTCGGAGACGGCCCGACGGATGCCGTGATGGTGAACAATGCCGACTGGCTGGACAGCATTCGTTGGATCGACATGCTGAGAGACGTCGGCAGGCATTTCTCCGTCAATCGGATGCTCTCTTTCGACAGTGTGAAGTCGCGGCTGGAAAAGCAGGAGAATCTGAGCTTCTTAGAATTCAACTACATGATCCTCCAAGCGTTCGACTTCCTTGAGCTATCCCGCCGGACCGGTTGCCGTTTGCAGATGGGTGGAGCCGACCAGTGGGGGAACATCATCAATGGCATCGACTTGATACGGCGGACGGATGGAAAGGAAGTCTTCGGAGTGACTACGCCGCTTCTGACGACTTCTTCAGGTGTCAAGATGGGTAAGACGGCTGCCGGAGCTGTGTGGCTCAACCAAGATCGCCTTTCGCCATACGATTACTGGCAATTCTGGCGTAACACGGAAGACGCTGATGTCGTTCGGTTCCTGAAGCTTTTCACCGATCTGCCGATGGACGAGATCGAGCGATTTGGACAGGCTGAAGGAACCGAGCTAAACGCCGTCAAAGAACGTCTCGCCAACGAAGCTACGGCCCTGGCACATGGAACTAACGCCGCCAAACAGGCGGAGGCCACGGCTAGCCAAGCATTCGGGCATGGCGAAGCCGCAGAGGGGCTACCGACGCTTCATCTCAATGACGCCGAGGGCTTGGCCGGAGTAGCCCTTGTGGATTTGCTGGTACGCGCCGGATTGACCTCCTCCAAAGGGGAAGCGCGAAGGGCGATCTCGGGACGAGGTGTGCGGATCAACAGCAACGTCGTCGAGGTTGGTACGATGATATCGTCCCAAGACCTCCCGATCCGGCTTTCGCTCGGCCGGAAGCGCCACACTGTTGTAAAGTAGGGTTTCAGCAAATGCTGTCGCAGAAATTCTGCCCGCTTAGCGGATATTTCAGACATTCGCGTCGAGTTCTTGAGGAATGTCGAGAGACATTCCTCAGGGGGTAGTTAGAGCCGGGCAAAGGCAGCAAACTGGCCAGGTGGGTGCTTGGCTACTATATCATTAACATGTAGGAGGTCGAGCAGTGAGCATTGTCACGCTTCCATGCGGCAATGGGTGGGCCGTTTCCTTTGATGTGATCGGCATTGGCGGCGACCGCATTTTCCTTGTCGACCTGCGCTGATGAATCGGACCATCAAGGACGCCACCGTCAAGCGCTTCCACTATGACGATCACGATCAACTGCGCCGGCATCTCGCCGACTTCATCTTAGCTTACAATTTCGCGCGCCGGCTTAAGACCCTCAAGGGCCTCACACCCTACGAGTTCATCTGCAAAATCTGGGCAAAAGAGCCCGAACGGTTCCGACTCGATCCCACCCATCAAATGCCGGGACTAAACACCTAGCCTCCACCTTCGTTGCTTCATTGCTAATGAGCTTAGCAGGTGTTCGATGGTAAGCTCGCTGGTTTCTGCGGGTATCGCCCCGAGCGGCTTGAACGCACACGCCACAGAGCAGAGATCGGTCCATTTTGTCACGAACGAACATCTTGCTTCCGGTAGAGCTTTCTCGAACCAAGGTCCGAAAAGGGTCGCGAGCTGTCCGGTTCCCATCTGTCTCAGTAGGGTGGACAACCGACATGCAGCGGTTACCCGCCCATGCTCGTGTGTTGTTGGTTTGAAGGCTGAGGGTCTGTCACTATCCACTTTCCAATCATACGAATCGGATCACTGTCTTCGTGGTCGATATGGCAGGGCTGCTCGTGTCGTCCTGCACACTCGCGATCGTTCCCAACTTGTCCCGGGGAGCCCGTCTTTACGGGGTAATCGAAAACGTAGTGACAGATGCCAACCATCGCCGGACTGGGCTACTGGGCTGGGCCGCGCCGTCCTTCATGCCGCGCTCGACAAAGCATGGAACGCCGATTGCTACAAGGTTCTGTTGGCGACTGGATCTCGGAGGGAGTCCACTCTGCGCTTCTATGAAGGTGCAGGGTTCCAGCAAGGCGGAAAAACTTACTTCGAAATTCGCCGCTTGGAGGACGCTTTGGGTCGATTTTCCACCTTCCCTGACGGCCCGGAGGGGTGGGACTCGGCCGCTCGCGTCGTCCCGGCTGCCTAGCGTGGCGGATGAATTAACAGCCAGCGATTTGGCTCTTGCTCGACGAACTCTTTCTGGACGTACCTGAGCACGTTCCGCTGCCCGGCAAACGGAACCATGTTGACCGCTTGATCGAAGGGGACCCACTGAAATTCGTTGTGTTCGGCATTCAGTCGCACCGTCTCTGTCGACCCCGCGAAACCCACGAAAACCGGCAGGAGGCTAATGGCGTCGCGGTCGGCTTCATAGATTGCTCGCATATGTCGGCCGAATAGAGCCTCTGCAGCGTCAAGCCCGTTTCCTCCTTAGTCTCTCGCCAGGTCTTCCCTACGATCCGGTCATGGGTCTCGACCACGGCATCGGCGACCGCCGCCTCCCATTCCACGGCGCAAACGGCAAGGATCGCCCAGCGTCGATCCGAGCTGATATCGCGCAAGCCATCGGTGAAGTAGCGCTCACCCTGCCGACGCAGGCGAGCGATGCGGTGTTGCGGGATGCCGGCGAGCACTTGCGGATCAAGACCCACCGCGCAGGAACTCCAGTCGGTCAAGCAGCCGGTTCGCCGCCGCGGAATTGTTGCCGAGCTCGAACTTGCGAAGCAAGATGAAGCGGCTGATGTTACCGGCCAACATTTCGGTCAGAAGCCCATCCAACCGCTCGCGCGCACCAGCATCCAGCTTTTCCGCAATCCGCGTTTCGATCCGGCGCTCGGCGTCGACCAGGGCGTCCGCGCACAAGCGCTCGATTGTCGACAGGGCTGGCAAGATAGTCAAAGTCTCCCTCCACCGCGCGACAAAACGCTGAGCAAGGTCCTCGTTCGATCTGGCATCTTCAGCCTGATCGAAAAGCCAATCCCGCAGATCACGGGTACCGCGCCGCTCGATCGTCTCATTAACCGCCTGAGGCGTCGGCCGGCGCAGCCGATGAGGGCGAGATGAGCGATCCCGCAATCCTGGCATTTCCTCGGCGCGATACCGGTCGAGCCATTTGCGAACCGTCCGCGGGCAGACGCCTGCGGCTTTGGCGACGGCCTCAGGCGTCTGTCCGCTCTCGACCTGCATTACAATTCGCTCTCGACCGAGCGGCGTCAGACGGGTATTCTTATGGATGTTCATCCGCTCCCCCCTGGAATCACTGAAGCTTCGACAACCTCAGCTTTCCCGGTTCGGACCGGATGGATAACCTTCTGAAAGCTCACAACTAGCTACCAATGCGATCAGCTTTCGGGCTATCGGGGCATCCAGGGAGGATGGGTATGTTCTTGGCTGACGGGCTCAAGCTGCGGGACCGCGGGTGCACCCTGGCACTGATTTTGGCGATCATATGTGTATGTGCGCCTGCACTGGCGGCAAACGCGTCGGATCAGGCGTGCCGGTCCATCGCCAAGCTCACAATTCCAAGCGTGATCTTTACCGAGGCTAGCCTTCAAAAGCCGCAGGAGATCCCCGCAGATCCCTTCACTGCATTCACCGGCGCCTCGCCTCAGGCGGTAAAAGTGGGCGGGCACTGCCTTGTCCGAGGTGTTATCGGGAAACGCCAGGGGGTCGATGGTCAATCATATGGCACCCGGTTTGAGGTGCGTCTTCCGACGACCTGGAACGACATGTTCCTTTTCCAGGGCGGCGGCGCAGTTGATGGCTTCCTGGCGCCGGCCGTCGGGACCATTCCTTGCCGGAACTCGACCGCGGCTCCCGGGCTCTTGCGCGGCTACGCTGTTGTAAGCATGGATGGCGGGCACCCAAGCCCCGATCCGGCTTTCGGGGTCGATCAAGCCGCACGCATTGATTTTGCGTACGCCTCCATTGGCAAAGTCACTTCGGTCTCGAAGCAGGTGGTGGCCAAGTTCTATGGGGCGGCTCCGAAAAAGTCGGTGTTCATGGGATGCTCGAATGGCGGTCGTGAGGCGTTGATAGCGGCTCAGCGATATCCGCTCGAGTTCGACGGGATTGTTGCAGGTAGCCCGGGTTTTCGTCTCAGTGCCGCCAACATTGCCCAAGCCTGGGATACTCGCGAGTACATGAGCATCGCTCCCAAGGATGAGGCCGGCCATCCCATTCTATCCCGCGCCTTCTCCCAGCAGGATCTGAACCTCGTCGCCAACGCGGTTCTCGCTGCCTGTGATGCCCGCGATGGCATTGAGGATGGCGTCATCAACGCCTGGCAGCAGTGCCGGTTCGACCCAAAGGTCCTGTCCTGCCAAGGCGATAAGACGGACAGCTGCCTCACGGCTGGTCAAGTGCAGGCCATGAGCCGCGCGTTCGCGGGTCCGGAAAGCTCCGATGGCGAAAAGCTTTACAGCGATTGGCCATATGATACGGGCGTTGCGGGCCCGGGCTGGAGAATGTGGAAGCTGGGCAATTCCCCCACTTCCCAGTCGGATGCAAACAACATCGTTCTGGGAGCCCGCTCGCTTCAATACTACTTCATGACGCCCCCGGCGCCGAATTTTGACCCCCTGAAGTTCGACTTCGACAAGGATCCGGCACGCGTTGCGGATACGGCCAAGCTCAATGATGCGACCGGCACGTATCTCGCCAGCTTCGCTGCCCACGGTGGAAAGCTGCTCTTGTTTCAGGGACTTTCCGATCCGGTCTTCTCGGCCAACGATCTGGTGCGCTGGTACAAGCAAGTCGTCGAGGTCACAGGCGGCGGCGATTTGGAAGCGACTCGCCGTTTCGTGCGCATGTTCATAATCCCGGGGATGACCCACTGCGGCGATGGCCAAGCCTTCGACGACTTTGATCCTTTGGCCGCCATCGAGGGCTGGATAAACCAAGACAAGGCTCCGGACTCTCTCGCGGCTGGCAGCAAGGCATTCCCTGGCAAGCACCAGCCGATCTGCGCTTATCCCACTCAAGCTGCCTATGACGGTAAGGGAAATCCCGATGAGATCGCGAGCTATTCGTGTCGGGGATAAGAGACCTCGTCATTTGTTCGCTTCAATCTTCGCGCATTCCCGGAACAGGTCTCCCGGACCAAGGATCGGTTGGAAAAGCTAAACCCGGAATTTGTGGGCCGTGCCATAACGCAGTTGATGATCATGCCTGACGGAAGCGTCGGCCGCCGGTAGTCTGGATACAGCGCTCGCTGTGCTCGATGAGGTATTGTTATCGCCTGATGACCGCCTCATCCCAGCGGACAAAACGGGGCAGGGGAGGGGGGCTTTTCAGAGCCCGGACGCCTTGGTGAGATTGACGCGGAAACGATCGCGCCGGCGCTGATACTTTCGGGTCATCTCGGCCGAGGCGTGACCGAGCTGCTTTTGCACATAGCGCTCGTCGACCTCGGCCGAGGACGCGAGGCCGGCGCGCAGCGAATGGCCAGCAAACTTTTGACCGCGTTCGCCCTCCGACAGATCGCCGCGCACGCCGGCTGCGAGCGCCGTGCGCTTGACCAGCCGCGCAACTTCCTGGTCGTTAAGCCGATCGGCGCCGACTCTTTTGCCTTGCCCTATTACCCTTCGGAACAAAGGGCCATGGCCGATCCGCGCCAGCTTCAGCCAGGTTTGCAGCGCGACCACCGGGCAGGTGGCGTCGGAGGAGCCGCGGCCGATCTCGACCTCGCGCCAGCCGGTTTTGCCGCGCAGGGTCACCAGCACGCCCTTGTCAGGAAAAAACTCAATCCAGCCCGAAGAATCCTCGGTCTGGTCGCGACCAATGTCGAGCCCGACGATTTCCGAGCGCCGCAGCCCACCGGCAAAACCCAGAAGCAGCATGGCGCGGTCGCGCAGACCCCGCAGCGTGCCGCGGTCGAGGGTCTCGAGCATGGCGATCAGATCCTCGGGCAGGATCGCTTCCTTCTGCCGGGGAGGGGAGGCGTGGGTGTTGCGGATGCCGGCCATGACCGTTGCGATGTGGCGGTCCTTGCGGTCCAGCGGTTCGCCGCGCTGCGAAAAGTTCCAGGACAGTGACGAAAGGCGACGCTCGATCGTCGCCACAGAGTTTGGTTTTTTCTCCCCTGTTACCTTTCCGGAGGCGCAGGCGGTGATGTAGAGGCCGACGGTTTGTGGTTCGGCCGGAAACACCTCCAGTCCCTGGCGGCGCGCGCAAGCGCAAAAATGCTTCCAGTCGGCGGCGTAGGCGCGCCGCGTGTTGGCGGAACTCGCGGCCTCGACGTAATCGCGGGCGCGTCCGGCGAGCGACTCGAGATGCGCAGGAACACTGGGATCGGCGATGGCTGGAGGGGGAGGGGGCGAGCCGTAGTTGGCATCGCCCATCTCCATGATGACGTGGACGATATCGGGCATGTCGTCCTCGCCGGAAGCAGCCGATGATCTTGGAGCGTCGTCAGTCATGCTCATGCCGCTTCGATATCCGTTTGAGAGAAGTCCTTGCCGACGAAAAGCAGCGGTTCGTCCGCACGCTTTGCCAAAGCATAAGACAGGCAATCGGCAAAATTCAGCGCCGCCGGGTGGTGGCCCTTGCCGTAGGTCAGCCAACCGTGGGTCGCCAGATCAACCAATTCGGAGTCGACAGGAATGATGTCGGCCTCGATTTTGCGCAGCCAAAGATCGATCTCGGCCAACGCGTGTTCGCCGCGCCTGCTGACCAGCACCATGCGTGCCTCGAGCACGCAGGTTGCCGGGAGCAGACGGATTGGGTCGGAGACCAGCGCTCGTTCCAGCCTTGCTGCCTCAGGCTCGCTCCGAAGGATCGCTATAACGGCTGAGGTATCGATCACCATCAGTTAGGGATTCCATGCTCGTCATACCCGATGATCTCCTCGTCGCTGCGACTATCCAGTTCAGGCAATCGTGCCACTCTTTCTCGGATGGCGCGCAGTTCTGCCAGCAGACGCTCGTGAGCGGTCTCTCCAAAGCCCAAGCGATGCAAGCGCTCGCTAAGGGCCTGATGAATGGCTGCTGTCTTACTGATACCCTGGCGGCGTGCCAGTTCATCGGCGAGAGCGACGGTGGCCGGATTCTTGATGTTCAAGGACACGAGAGTCTCCCAAAATCTACCTTTCTGGCAATTTCTACCAGAGTCCTCCAGCCTCGTCAAATACGAACGTTAATGCAACATTATCATTCGTTTTATAATGTCGACATGCCCGGCGCTTTTATCCGATAATCATTGGAATAAGCGCCGTCATGATTCATCGTGCTTTCGATGATTCTGCGTCCCAAGCCCTCTCCGCGCCATTACGTCACGCTTGCCGGTTCCCCTTCAACCGCGCCGATGGCAACGGTGCCGGCCTGGCTGCGTCGCGCCATCCCGGATGCACAAAGCCTTGCGGGGAAACAGGTCGAGGACATTGCAGTCGCTGCCGGCGCCGCCATCTGCGCGCTCGATGCGGTGGTCCGCCGGCAGGAGCGGTGGGCCGGCGCCTGGCGGCAGCGCCTGGCGCTTTCGGCGGCCGCGGTCACGGCACGGCAGACAGGGCGCGTCGAGGATGAAAGCGCGCTGCGCGACGCGGTGCTGCTTACGCGGCCCGGCGACGACGTTGGTCCGGCCGGCCGGATGTTTTTGGGCTGGCGCAGGCTGGCCATTCGGCCCACTGAGGATTTGCTGACGGGAAAAAACATCGGCGCGGTGCTGGATGACCTCGGTTTCGCGCGTGACGAGGGGAAGTGTGCGCGACCTAACGGAGGATCTTGGCGAGCTAGCCTCCAATGAGGGGACGGTGGGAATGATGACCGGAGTCATCGCGAGCGCCGAGCGCCATGGCCTGGGGCGCGCCCTCGGAGGCTGGCTCGCCGACGCCCTGCTGGCGCAGCGCCTGGGCTGGGGCCATGCGGTGCCGTTGCTGGGCGCCGAGGCAGCCTTGGGCACAAGCGCCGGCTCGCGCCGGTCGGCAGCCGGTTCTGTGTCGACAAGCATTGGGACAAATTCTGAGCGTGCGAAAGGTCTGCTTGCCGCACAGGTGCGCGCTGCGCTGCGTGCCATCGATCTGTCCGCCGAGCTCGGGCGCCGCGCGGATCGGCTACTTGCCGTTGCGCCGAAGTTGCGCGCCCGGGCATCGGATCTTGTTGTCGAAAGGCTTCTGTCCGACGACGCGATCGTCGCTTCGGAAAATATCGCCGGCATGAGCGACCGCGGCCTGCGCCGCCTTTTCGACCGGCTGGTCGAGCTCGGTGCTGTGCGTGAATTGTCCGGCCGCCCCACCTTCCGCATCTACGGGCTGTGACGACCATGGCGGAGGCAGCGCGCAGGCGAGGGGGGGCGATCAGACGACCGCCGAGCAGCTGATCAGCTGTTTGACCGCGAGCTGGATCACCTGCCGCCGGAAGCGCGTTGGCGCGAGTGGATGAACCGCGTCGAGGCCACGATTTTCGCAGCCAGCGAGCCTGTCACTCGCGAAACGCTTGGTCGCATTGTGGGAAAGAGCTGCAGCATTGAGCTGCTTATCGACGATATTCGCGACGAGCTGCGTGGTCGGCCCTATGACCTGGTCGCGGTCGCCGGCGGCTGGAAACATCTCACCCGGCCGGCCTATGCCGACGCCATCCGTGCGGCCGTTGGCGGTAATGAACGCACGGGTGATCTCACGCAGTCCGAAGTGCTGGTGCTGATGTGTGTGGCCTATTTCCAGCCCATCACCCGCGCCGAGCTGTCGTCTTTCTTCGGCAAGGAGATCAGTCGCGATTTTATTGGTCATCTACGCGGCGCTGGCCTGATCGCCTCGGGACCGCGCAGCCCGACGCCCGGCGCGCCCTACACCTATGTCACGACAAAGGAATTCCTGCTGGAGTTCGGCCTCGACACGCTGCGCGACCTGCCGGATTTCGAGGCGCTCGAGGATGCCGGCCTGCTCTCTAAGGAGAAGCTGTTAGCCGGACGGATGCCGACAACTTTTGCCAACAACGCGGAAAACGATCCCGATGGCGGCTCGCTGGACGGCGGTTAGGCACGGCTTTGTTACGAACGGCTATGTCATCGAGATCCTATGTGGCAATCCCGACCCGATGCCGCTCGCGATCTGGCACGCCTCGAACCCTTCTGGGCCCTTTCCGGCTACAGTTTCACTGCGCAGAAAATATTGACCTGACATCGAATATACGCTAGTCAGCGGTTATTCACTGCGCAGAAAATGACGATGGAAGACCAAGCTGTAGAAGCACTCATTGAGAATTTTGCCGAGGCCCTGACCGCAATCGCTGGCGCCGCGCCCCATGTTATACGCGAGCCGGAGGGGGCGCGAGGCTCATATCGACCGGATTTCGTGATGGAAATGAGCTCGGACGGTGAGCCCTATCGGCTCATCGTCGAGGCCAAGCCTTCGCTCTTTCCTCGCGATGCCCGCGAGGCAATCTGGCAGTTCAGAAACTATCTCGCCCAACAGAAAGTCGGCGCTTATCCAGTCGTGCCAGTGCTCATGGCCGAGACCATTTCGCCTGGTGCCCGGCAATTGCTCCGCGATGAACGGATTGGCTATTTCGACTCCAGCGGGAGCCTGTTCATTGCGGCGAGGGGACTCTACCTCCACGTCGACAAGCCGGCATCGCGGAAACAATCCCGCTCCGTGAACAACCTGTTCGCTGGCCGTCGTGCCCAGGTCCTGCACGCTGTCTGGGTCGCCAAATCGGATTGGTTCGGCGTCCACGAGATTGCGGAGCGGGCAGGGGTGTCGCCCGCGACGGCGTCGGAAACCTTGATCGCAGTCGAGCGCCGGGAGTGGGTCGAGGTTCGCGGCGCTGGCCCCTCGAAAGAGCGCCGCTTGATCAATCCGCGCGCTCTGCTCGATGCCTGGTCGACCTATCAAGGCTCAGTCAAACCGAAGGCCGTGCGGCATTACTATGTGCGCTCGACGACGCCTCCGGATTTGCAACGGCGGCTTGATCATGAATGCCAGATCGAAGGCATCCCATACGAGCTCACCGGCGTCTCAGCTGGGCAAATCCATGCTCCTTATCTGTCGAGCACTTCCCAGGTTTCCTGTCGCATTCCTGTTGGCCGGGCCATGCATGCCGCCCTAGACGCTATCGAGGCGCGGCCCGTCCGGGACGGCTGGAATCTTGGCGTTCACGAGTTGAAGTCCGACGACGAGCTGCGATTTCGCCAGAGGATCGATGACCTGTGGGTCGCCGATCCGCTCCAAACTTACCTTGACCTGCTGCAAGCGGGGGGGCGGGCCAAGGAATTGGCGCAGCATCTTCGTGCCGAGAAACTGGAGGAATGATGTCCAAGCCGCAGTTTCTCGTCGACTACAGTCAAGACGTCACGCGGGACTGCGAGCGTGTGCTTGTTACGCTATTCAGCGGCCTCGGACCGTGGCGGAATTCGGTGTTCTTGGTCGGCGGATTGACGCCGCGCTATCTGGTGACGGCGCGGCCGCCAGCCGTTCCGGCTCATGCCGGCACGGGTGATATTGACATCGTCGTCGACCTCGCCGTTCTCGCGGACACCGAAGCCTATCGCACGCTCGAGGAGAACCTCAAGCGGATGGGGTTCGAGCGCGCGGAAAACGACAAAGGCGTGAAGGTCAATTGGCGCTGGAAGACCAAGACCGAGCACGGGGTCACGGTTATTCTTGAATTCCTGGCCGACGACCCGAAGGTGAAAGGCGGTGCGCTGCAAGAGCTGCCGACCGAGGGAAACATCTCGGCCGTCAACATTCCTCACGCATCGCTCGTTTTCGACCTCCACGACCATATGGAGGTGACAGCCGATCTCCTTGGACAAAAAGGGCGAGCGACCGAAACGATACCTTACGCGAATATCGTATCGTTCACCTGCCTGAAGGCGTTCGCCTTCGACCACCGTCGCGAGGGGAAGGACGCCCATGACCTTGTCTATTGCCTTGAGCATGGCGAGGGTGAGCTGGATGGCGCCATTGCCAAATTCAAGGATGCCCTGACTGGCAAACACGCCGGAATCATCGGCGAAGCGCTGGCGATCCTTTTGAAGCGCTTTTGCGACCCGAAGCCTGACGAAGGCTACCTTCGTGAAGGACCGGTAGCGGTCGCGCGGTTCGAAATCGAAGGCGATGATGAAGACGCCGATATTCGCGAACAGCGGTCGCTGCGGCAGCGCGCGGTGAACGATAGCCTTTCTCGCCTACTCGGCGAGTTGGGCATCGAGGGGTGACCGCTTTTTATGTCGCTTCTCGCCGCCACCCAGATTCCAAAGCCTGCCGACGAGCAAGCCTTCGAGCGCGCCTCTGTCGTGCTGTGGCGAGGCTTGCTCAATGATCGGTCGGTGCAGCGGAATGGTCGGCGCGGCCAACGGCAGAACGGCGTTGATCTTTTCGGGATCCGTGACGATGACGCGGATTGGCACGTTGGCATTCAATGCAAGCTGAAGAGCGAAGGGCATTTCCTCACCGAGGATGAGGTTCGGGAGGAAGTCCGAAAGGCCCTGACGTTCAAGCCGCCTCTCAAGGAATACTACGTCACGACCACTGCGCCGGACGACGTCGCGATGCAGGAGCTTGCACGCGGGATCACGGTCGAGCTGGCGAAAACGGGACGTAAGCTCCGCGTGTTCGTCTGGGGATGGAACACGCTAGAGGAAAAAATCAGCGAGGACGCGGGGGCCCGCAAGGCGTTCGATCCGACCTACGGCCCGTTCAGCGAGCATATTCTCGACGAAACCCGCCAGATCACCATCGCCCAGACCGAGACCCGTGGCGAAATGGGTGCTGGTTTCTCTCGCATGGAAGCGATGCTCACGGAGGTGAGCGCGCGGTTGGCTGTTCCGCCAAGTGACGCAACGGTGGCTTTGAGCACGTTCGAGGCGCATCTCGACGCGGAGATCGACGAGTACCGGGAGCTCAACAACAGCGGAAAGACGCTGACGGCGTTACCGCTTCTGGAAAAGCTGCTCGAGCGCGTCCGGAGCACGGCCTCTGGCCGCATTCTCTTTCGCGTCAAGGCGAATATTGGCCATTGCCTTCTTGCGCTCGCTAAGGACGACGAAGCCTCCGCCATGCTGCTGTCGTCCTATGACCATGCGCCGGACGAACCGAAAGCCGTCGCCAACAAGGCTTTTGGGCTGCTGTTGCGAGGAGAATGGCAGGAACTTCTCGCCTTTGGCGGAGCGAAGCTTGACGCGGATCCGGGAAACGAGGGCCTTGCGGGCTATCTGGTTCAGGCCGCCCGGTTCGATTCCTCCGTCAGCGATCCGCTCAGCATCATTCCCGAGCAGCTTCATCACACTGCGCCTGTGCAAATCGGTCGGGTAGATTTTATCCGGCGCCGTGGACAGCCGGGCGAGTGGTGGCTCGTCGCCAAAGAGGTACTCGAAGCACACCCGTCCGAACCCCACGCGGTCCAGTTTGCGGCGGAGGCCGAGCTCGACCAGATTCTAACGAGTGAGAGCTTTCAGTGCACGCGTCTTTTGTCGCCTGCGGAGCGGGCCAGACTGGAAGCCGCTACGGCAACGCTGGTATCGCAATGGGATCGCGAAAGGGTGACGGAGGGCGCGTTACGGCCTGAGGATGCCGCGCTGTGTGGCAATGTCCTAGTTGGACTGCATGCGCTCGGCGATCTGTCCAAGGCGCTCGAGGTCGCGCGCCACGGTCTTTCGCTTGCGCCCGATGATGTCGAAATTATCACCCGAGCGGCCGTTGTCGCTCTAGACGCCGATGATGAGGCGTTGGCGCACGAGCTCCTCGCCAAACTGCCCCGGAACTCCGATGCGACCGTCCTGAAGTTCCGCTTCCACGCATCCCGGGCCGATTGGGGCGAGGTCGCACGTCTCGTTGAGGAAGATGCCTCTTTGATCCCGCCGGTGGAAGCGCCGATCATTTCGACGACCGGCAAGCTGGCGGCGATCAAGATCGGCGGCAGTGACGAGGAAGCGCGTCGGCGGGAGATTTCCGCTGTCGCGGTGGAGGCGGCCAGCAACCCGCGCGCAAGCGTCGTTGTCGCCGATTTTGCCCGCCGGGAAGGTTTCGAAGAAATCGCAGACGGCGCCTTCAAAGCCGCCCTAGGCCATATCGCAATTGGAAGTCACGCTGCAGACAGGCTGATGGTCGCGCATCATGCAGCTCGCCGTGGCGATTCTTCGATCGTTGCGGATTTGTTGGATGGCCACGTCGCTGAAGATCACGACAACAACGAGTTGCGGGTGCTGGCTCGCGCCTTTGTCAATGACAGCCCCATCCGGCAACGAGCGCTGTCCCTCTTCGAGCGCCTTCCTGCGGAGGTGCGGGGGCTTCCATTCTTCCTCCATGCCGAGGGCCTGCTGCATTTCAACCGCGGTGCGCTTCCCGAGGCGGAAGCGGCGCTGAGGAAAGCCATCGCGACGCAACCGGAGCTCGACACCTACCTGGCGTTGTTCTCGGTCCTGCATCGTCTCGACCGAGGCGCCGAGGTGAAGGCGGTCATCGAGGGAATTGATCTCGATGAAGTGATGGGGACGCCTGGCCAGAAGGTGTCTTTGGCACAGGTTATGCGCAAGGTGGGGGAGGGAGCCAAGGCGCTCGAATACGCCTACGCCGTTCTTCAATCCGCCAGGAACGATCACGAGGCGGCTCTCCGCTATTTCGGCCTGATCATGATGGATCCGGAGGACGGCTTTGTTCCGTCTGCGGAAACCGTGGCCGTCGATACCTGGGTCCGTCTGGAGAGCGATCGTCGTGAGGTGCACGCCTTTCTCATCGAAGAGGGGGAGGACCGGCCTGCGGAGGATGTTTTAAGCCCGAAACATGCGACCGCGGCCGCAGCTCTGGGCTTGAGCGTCGGAGATGTATTCGAAATGCCGGCGGTCTTCGGCGAGGTTCGCAAATGGCGGGTCGCCGAGATCAAGCACAAATATCTGCATGCTCTTCACGACATGATGGAGAACTTCGAAAAAAGGTTCCCCGACGCGGAGGGCTTCTACAAAATCACAATGGAAGAGGGGGATATTCAGCCTGCGCTGGATCAGGTGAGGCGCGTGTCTGAGAGCAATCGCAAGCTCGCCGATCTCTACCTCCGGAACAATTGCCCGCTCAGCCTGGTCGTCTCCAAACGCGGCGGCGATACCATCCGGTTTGTCGAGTACGTTCGCTCGCTCGATTTCGACATCCGAACCTGCGTCGGCACGGACGCCGAGCGCGTCGCCGCCCGCCAGATCATCGAGCGGCATGGAAGTTCTGGCGCGGTCCTCGATACCTACACCGCTTGGACCGTCTCGACGATGGATGCCTTCGATGTTCTGAAATCGATATTCGGATCGGTCATCGTCGCACAATCCGTCGTTGATGAGCTGCGAACGCTGAGAGACGAGCAGGATCTCACGGCCGAACGCTCGATGACCGTCGCTTGGCATAACGGCGAATACATCAAACAGGAGCACACCGCCAAGGACGCCGCTGCACGGCGCGCCTATATCCAAGAGCAGCTTTCTAGAATCGAGACGGCCTGCGAGGTCCGCCCCGTTATTGTCGCCGACAATCCGTCCGAACTGGCGACGATGATCCACCAATCCTTCGGTAGTCATGTGCTCGACGCCGCCAATTTGGCGGGAACGGAGCATGTGCTTGTTTCGGAGGACATGCATTTCCGCCAGTACGGTGAAGCTGCGTGCTCGACCAGGGGTGTTTGGCTACAGACCGTTTTTTCGTTTGCCCAGGACGTTGGAGCGATCGATCGATCACGGTACGTCGATCTCGTCGTTAAGCTGGCGTGGCGTCGCCATGGGCATCTTTCCTTGGAAGCCGACGTGATGCTCACGGCTCTCCGAGAGGATCAGACTGGCGATCTAGCAAACTTCCGCGCCCTATCGAATTTTATGGGCACTGCGAACGCCGACATGAGGTCCCATCTCAAAGTATCCATTGAATTTCTCAACAAGCTTTGGAGTGGGTTAGGGCGCTATGATCTGAGATCCCAGCAGGCGACCAGCATTCTGCTCGAACGCATGATCAGGCATCGCGCCAATGGGTGGGCGCTAACGCTTGCGTTCATCATAAGAGGAAGCGCCCAGCCCATCAAAGACTACATCAACGGATGGATAACCGGCCACTTCCTTCCTGCCGGCGCGATTGCGCTTGCTGAGACTGAAATCGAGGAAATGGCGCAGCGTTTGAAAGCGCGTCGTGAGCCACAGCCAAGATCTCGGCGTGAAAAAGCAATCCGCGGGAGGGAAAAGCGCCGGAAAAGAGAAGGTAACTAATGTCACCTTGATGGCGCCGCCGGCGGCAGGGCTAGCTGCCCGGTCGCCATCGCGACACGGGTCACTTGGAGAGTGTGGCACCCACGAGTACGAGGAAGCGATAACAACTTCCCAGGACGGCTAATCGCCCAAGCTGGCATTAATGAGGCCATTATCGGCTTTTGGCTTGCAGATTGACGACCCGAATTACCGACATACCTTATTTGGCATCTGGAATGTCCGACTTTGCAGGCGCCATCAGGTTTCGGAGGAACTCTTGCATCCAGATCGGTAGGGACGAAAACCCGTCGACCAGATCCGCCGGATCGCTGCACCCTGCTTGGGACCGTCAAATAGTCGTCGCAAAGTCGCGGCTGTACGACGCTCTTCATCCTGGCCAAGCACTATCCTGAAGCCAGTGCAGGGCCTGAACAAGACGCATTGCAGGTCTGCCTGCCAGACGCGGTCCGGCTCGGACTGAATGCGCGCGAGGAGGCGAAAACGCAAATCGCCGCTTGTTGACGAGTCCGTGGACATGTCCGAAATCTGGAACATTTTTTAGACTGTTAACAGGCCTTGTCAGAACGATGCTACGTTTTTCGGACAGGACCTGTTATGGCGCATTAACGAAACGCTGCCGCGCATGTTCTTGATCTGTTCTTGTAAATCCGCAGGCAAAATGGAATACTAGAGGCTCTTGACGAGAGCCGGGAACCCAAGATGGCAAAGCCTTATGCCGCGGAAATGGAAAAACTCGCCGAGACCTTTGCTTGGTCGGCCGCAGTCGATATTGCCCCGCTTCGCAAAGCCGTGCGCACGGCCGGCCTTTCCTCCCTTCTTGCCATCGGATCTGGGGGATCGCTGACCGTCGCCCATGCGCTGGCTGGACTCCACCAGCGGTTCACCGGTCGAATTGCCGCGGTGGCTACACCGCTCGACGCAGTTGCCGATCCACTGGAAGCCAGCGTTGCGCCGTGGCTGCTCAGTGCGGGAGGTGGCAACGTCGATATTCTGGCTGCCACGAAAGCCCTTATCGCCCGCGAACCACGCCAAGTCGGCATTCTATGCGGGCGCGAGGACAGCCCCCTCGCCGATCTCTGCCGGCGACATGACTACGTCGACCTGCTTATCTACGCGCCGCCTGCGGGCAAGGACGGGTTCCTCGCGACCAACTCCCTTCTGGGCTTCACCGCGCTTTTGACGCGGGCCTACGTGACCGAGTTCGGACGCGACGCTGATTGGGACGCGATCAGGGAAACGACTTGGCCGCTGCTCGCGGAGCGCTCCGATACGCGCGACGCCTGGCAGGCCACCACTATGCCGCTCTGGTCCCGGCAAACGACGCTCGTTCTCTACGGTCCGTCAACTCGAATCGGTGCTATCGACCTTGAGTCGAAATTTACCGAGGCTGCGCTTGGTAACCTTCAACTTGCGGACTACCGGAATTTTGGTCACGGGCGACACCACTGGCTCGCCAAACGCGGGGAGACGAGCGCAGTCCTGGCCTTCGTGTCGGAGCATGACCGTGCGCTGGCAGATCGGACGCTCAAGCTCATTCCGGCTGAAATCCCGCGCGCACAACTAGATCTTGCAGGTTCAGCATCGGCAGCCGGTCTCGCCTCCCTGGTGGCTGCGCTCCGAATCGCCGGATGGGCAGGTGCCGCACGCGGGATTGATCCGGGTCGGCCGGGCGTCCCTGACTTCGGACGCAAGCTGTACAGCCTCCCGCTTCCCAAACCTTTGCCGTCGAACGTGCATCGCAGTCTCACGGATCGCGACGCGGCTGCCATAGCGCGCAAGGCTGGCGTAACGCCTGCACGTCTTGACGCTTTGGGCGAACTGCAACACTGGAGAACGGCGCTCAATCTATTCCGTGCTCGCCTGCAGAGCGCCATCTTCGGCGCCGTCGTGTTGGACTACGATGGCACAATCGTCGATACCCGCAATCGTTTCGACCTGGCGCGCCAAGACGTGACATCCGAACTCGCTCGGATCCTGGGATTCGGCTGCCACTTGGCGATCGCCACAGGTCGTGGTGTTTCGGTTCGAAAGGATCTCAGGGCTCGCTTGTCCGCAGATCTGTGGCCACGCGTTGTCGTCGGATACTACAACGGCGCTGAGGTCGCGACATTGGATGATGATCAAGCGCCCGACGGCAAGGAAGGGACATGTGAAGCGTTAGCGCCGCTCGCAGCCGCGTTACGTGTCCAGCCTGAGCTTGCCGAGTCGGCCCAACAGACGGACCGGCGGTTTCAAATTACGCTGCAAGGCAGACGGGCCATGCCCGAGAATCGCCTTTGGGATCTCGCGCACCAGGTGATCCTGCTCAGCGGTGGAGCGAACATGACGGTTACACGGTCGAGCCACTCCATCGATATCGTCGCGTCTGGAGTCTCGAAGCTGAATGTGCTGACGCAACTGCGAGAGCGCGTCGGCGATGGCTCAATCCTCTCAATTGGAGATCGCGGTCGATGGCCTGGTAACGACTATGCGTTGCTGAAGGAACCCTTTGCGCTGAGCGTCGACGAGATAAGCGTGGATCCGGATACCTGCTGGAATCTTGGAAAATGCGGTCAGCGCGGGGTCGCTGTAACTCTCGACTATCTTCGCTCACTCGAGGCTCATCCAGGCGGCGTCCGGTTGAGGTCGGGAGCGCTTCAGTGAACCAGGACCTCGGCCTGAAAATACTTGGCGAGATTATGGGCTGGGACGACGACCGGGCCAGGCGGGAATTTCAGTGGCTGCGCCTCGTAGCTCGACTGAAATATGACGGCTATAGGGATTTCCAAGCGGGAATGCGATTCATCGAAAGCCTCGCGACTTGGCTCCAGCAATTCACGCCAGCAGAGCGCGAAACCGCATACGCATTCGTTCGACACACACTCATTTACGTTGGCCCCAGCGAAATGCAGCGGCTTGTCGAACAATTCTATCCGCGAACCGTACGGGATCGTGTGATCGCAACGATTGCCGCGGAGCGTGGCTTGCCTACCTACCGCGTGCTCGCTGATCTTGAAGCGCGTGCTGCCGCCGAGCGGCTTCGGCGCCAGACCTTGTTCATGGGACTGAGCGATGGCGCGCGGATCGATATCGTTCGCCATAGCAACGTTGGTCTGTTGACGAACGAACAGCTGGTGCTCGCGACGCAGGTGGACAAGGAAAAATGGCAGGATTTGGTTGCGAACCTGCGCGAGGACCTCAAGGACAAGGACGCTCGATTTCGGCTCGTTTATCTCATCGACGATTTCATAGGCACAGGGACCTCGTTCCTTCGCTACAATTCCGAGAAGAAAAAGTGGTCCGGCAAGCTGTTGAAGTTCAAGGAATCCGTCGACAATGCGGTGAAAGCCCTGGAGGGCGATCACGTTCTTGCCGCCGACTGGCAGCTCTGTATCCACCACTATATCGGGACTTCAGCTGCGGCCAAGGCCGTCCAAAGTCGATGGGCTGAGGCAAGCGAGGCGCTGAAAGGCGAGGGGTGGGCAACCGGCGTACATTTCACCTTTGGTATGGTTCTCCCCGACGACCTATCGATCGATGCCGTTTCTGGTCGTCACGACGAATTCCTGGAGCTTACCAAAACCTACTACGATCCAATCATCAGAACACGGCATACCGATGTTGGCGGCGTGACGCATCTAGGGCTCGGCTATGGCGGCTGCGCGCTTCCGCTCGTGCTTGAGCATAACACGCCGAACAACTCGGTTGCGTTGATATGGGCGGAAACAGATGGAGGCAATCGTGATGGCGTGATCGCCCCAGCGATGCGGCCGCTTTTCCGCCGTCGGCAAAGGCACGCATAGGTCACACATGGCAAACCCATTCGAGAAGCGTGCGACTGAATATCTACGTGACGACGAAGCCTTTCTTGCCGTTGTCACGCCTGAGCCGCTAGCGACATTTTTCCAGAAGCCGGCGGAAGAGGGGCGGCTCTACGATAGACTGGCTATGATCATCGGGACGCCGGGCAGCGGCAAGACGACCCTCGCGCGCCTTTTCCAATTCTCGACATTGCGCACGCTGTTGCGCAACCGCACGATGAACTCTTATAAGCCGCTGATTGATACTCTCAGCGCCTGTGGGGCAATTGCCGATCAACGGCCGACGTTGATTGGCGGCCGGATCCCGCTTGAAGCCGAATATCGCGAGTTTTGGGAATTCCCCTATCCCGACGAATTGAAGACAGGGCTGATGATCGCGCTCCTTCAAGCGCGGACGGTGCTTGCCTGGCTGCGGAACGTCCAGGCCGCTGGCATCGGCCTGGATCAGGTCGAGATTGTTCCGCGTGCCGACGCTGTGGCAGCCCTCACTGCTATCGGCGGAACGACAGGGCCGGCACTGCATGCTCGCGCGCGGGAGGTGGAGCTTGCCATCTATCGAATTTCGGCAGCCCTGGTTCCTCCGGAGATCGACGAAATCGACAGCGAGGCAGCCGCCGCCTACAGACCGTTCGATGTTATCGAGGCATTTCACATCGCTGCGGGCGAGGAGACCTTCGATCTTCGACCGCTCGTGATTTTCGATGACGCGCACAGCCTTCATCCGACACAGCTCATCGCCCTACAGCGCTGGCTCAGCCGACGCGAATTGAAGGTGTCACGTTGGATACTCACACGGCTTGACGCGCTCACTCCGTCCGATGTGCTGCTCGACGACGGGTCCGCCGCGACGGCCGATGAGCCGGGCTTCAAGCGCGCCAGGGAAATCACCAGCATCTGGATGCAAAGCGGGGAAGACCGAGCCAACCAGCGCCGGGCGTTTCGCAAGATGGCGAAGGACATGGCTGGCCGCTATCTCGTCCAGATGGAGGTTTTCAATCGCCGGCGGCTCCACAACCTTGGCGATCTTCTCTCGACTCAGTCGGAGACGATTGCGCAATCGAAGCGAGAGAAACTCGCCAAGCAGGTTGAGACGCTTCAACGTCGCTATGCCGTTTCGGCCGAGCGCCGAAGCGGACTTGAACAGGAGGTTGCCGACTATTTGGAGGGTGCCGACGAAGACGGTGAGGATCTTCGGTTAGCTATGCTCGCAATTCTGCTCGAGCGTTATGCCAAACGGGTCCCTCAGCGCGGCCTCTTTGAGGAAAACGCAGAAGACACCGAGCCAAGCCGCCCGCTGACTGCCGATGCCGGCGTAGCGGATGGCGCGCGGGTCCATCTGCTCCACCGATATGATCGGCCATATTATTTTGGCATCGACCCGCTCTGCGACGCCAGCTCCGAGAATGCAGAGCAATTTCTGCAGCTCGCCGCCAGGCTGGTGTCGCAGTCGGAAACCCAACTGATCCGATCGAAGCCGGCGACGCTGACCAGTGGCGTACAACACCAGCTATTGCGCGAGCGCGCCTCCGAAATGGTACGAGAATGGGACTTTCCCCAGCATCAGCTCGTCCGCCGTCTCGCCGAGAGGATCGCCTCCGAATGCCTAGCCAAGAGCCTTGAAGGCAATGCCTCTCTAGGTGGAGGGGCATCAGCATTCGGGATTCCCCAGGAGGAATTTGACACGATCCCGTCAACCTATCCTGACCTGGCGCGCGTTCTGCAGTTCGGCGTCGCATACAACGCGTTCATGTTGGTTCCCAACTATGGAACGAAGAAGCGCCTATGGTGCCTGGTCGAGCTCGGCGGTGTCCTGTTGCTGCACCATGGTCTCACTCTGAAACGCGGCGGCTTCCTCGAGCGCCACGCCGACCATCTCGTTCGGCTTCTGGGCGAGGTCTGACATGGGACGCGAGCGGCGCTGGGATCCGTGTGTCTCACATCGAGGTGCGGAAGTTGACGGATTTATCGTCGAGTATTTCGGAGGCGTCGGCCGGAAAGTCTTACTGATTGCCGGCGCTGGCTTCGATCCGCGCTCGACCGCCGTCGCCGAACGGCTGAAAGCTGCCGGGGCATCCGTGCGCGCGATCCTGTTTCAAGAAAACCGGCCTAAGCCGGCGCAGGACCTCATAAACCGAGCCACATCAAACGCGGGATCACTGACCACAGCCGTCGGCAACCATGTCGTCATTCCTGTCGAAATTTTCGGAACGGACGGGGCTGTTGTCGGCGGCAGAAATATAGCCAGTAGCCTTGGCAAGGAAAAGTTCGAGGACATTACCGATGTCGTCGTCGACGCCAGTGCACTGTCAGTGGGCACCAGCTTCCCGATTATTCGCTATCTCGTGGAGCGGATCGAGCGCGGCAAGGGCCCAGCTAACCTGCACGTCTTCGTCGCTTATGACCCAACGCTGGATGCAGCTATTCAATCGGTGCCAAGCGATGCACCAGGTTATGTCCATGGGTTTAAGGGTGGATCTACGCTGGACGGTTCAGCGGCAGCGGCAAAGCTATGGCTGCCCCAACTTGCGACCGGACGCCGTGGCGCACTCGGCAGACTTCATGAGTTCGTCGGGCCGCATGACACGTGCCCAATCCTGCCTTTCCCTGCCAGTGATCCGAGACTTGGCGACAAGCTGGCGGAAGAATTCCTGACTGAGATGGAGAGCGGATGGTCAGTTGACACCCGCAACATCCTCTATGCGGACGAGGCGGATCCCCTCGATCTCTACAGAACCATTCTGCGGCTTGACGACTTGCGAAAGCCGGTCTTCCGCGAGGTCGGAGGCTCGCTACTGGTCTTGTCGCCGCTCGGCAGCAAGGTCATGGCATTGGGAGCGCTGATGGCCGCATTGGAACGAGATTTACCGGTCGCATACCTCGAATCGATAAGCTACGATCTTGACGGGTCAGTTCCGCTTACAAGCTCGACGCCAAATCTTGTACACATCTGGTTGGAAGGCGACGTGTATACACAGCCTCGGCCAGTGCTTCACCGTGAAGGGAGGAGTGCCTCATGAAGACAAAAGACCCCCGGCCCAAAGCGTTCGGCACCGGATTGATCGCTCTCGATCTGGTCATGGGCGCGGACGCCAGATCGCCCGTTCAATCCTGGGCGGGCGGCACCTGTGGCAACGTCATGGCTATCCTGGCATACCTCGGCTGGAACTCCTTCCCCATCGCAAGGATGAACGGGGATCCGGCGTCCCATCGCGTCCGCGCTGATCTCAAGCGATGGGGTGTGGCTCTCGACTTCACGGATTGTGCGCCGACCAGCCACACGCCGATTATCATCCAGCAGATTCGTCGGGACCGCCACGGCTCTCCAACCCATCGGTTTTTATGGTCATGTCCGCGCTGCGGTCAACGCTTACCCAGCTACCGACCTGTCACCCAGGACGCTATCGAAACCGTCGCTGCGAACCTTCCTGGAGCAGCCGTATTTTTCATGGATCGCCTTTCGCGCGCCGCGCTCTCGCTGGCGTCCGCGGCGTCAGCCCAGGGTGCCGTCATCGTCTATGAACCTTCGGCTAGGTCGGATGAGAAGCTCTTTGCAGAGGCGATCCAATTGGCTCACATCGTGAAATACTCCGATCAGCGCCTCGCAACAGCCGGCGGCACAATGCAGGCCGAAAGTGCCACTCTCCTTGAGGTGCAGACGCTCGGCTCTGATGGGTTGAGATACCGTCATCGTCTTGGAGCGGGCATTTCGGAATGGGCGCATCTGAGTGCAATCAATGCACCGAACATGGTTGATACATGCGGATCGGGAGATTGGTGTACCGCAGGGCTTCTGACGAAAGTCGCCGCTCACGGACAAATAGGCTTACGGGATGGTACCGGAGTCTCGATTCACCAAGCCCTTCGATACGGTCAGGCGCTTGCGGCATGGAACTGCGGATTTGAGGGCGCACGGGGCGGTATGTACGCCGTAGACGGCCGCTCCTTCGCCAAGCAGATTGTCTCTCTTTTGGAAGGTAGGCCAAAGTTGTCGATGGTAGCGGCAAAAGCCATTGGCGACGCATCGGTGGCTTGTCCCGCTTGCCCGCCCGAAGATGACGAACGCGATAGGTCTCACCGCCAAGGGCGCAGGTCGGCAGCCGTCGCAGCCTAGTGGCCGTTCGCAAGGGACGATAGGTATCTGGATCAGCTACGCGCGCGTCAACACCACACGCCTGTCGACTGTGGTCCGCCGTTGTTTAGGCCAACAGCCAGCGCAAGAGTCTGCGCGTCCATGAAAGTTTTTGCTCAATAGTTTCCGGATCTGTCCTACCAACGCTTCGGACGTCGAAACCCATGTCTCCCACCGCCGATGGCGGATAGTGCGAGCACGGGTTTTCGGACAAGCGCTTGTACCGGGCGGACTCCGTTACCAGTCCCGAATTGCCGTCATAAGCGAGAAAGGCGCCAACCCGTATTTGCCGGTGCCACGGGGTGATGAGCTGCATCACAAAACCCACGGCAAGCGATGCTAGCACACCGTTCGACCATACGACTTGAGGCTGTCCGCCTGCGGCGCCGTAGTTGCGTGATTCTTCGGCCAACGCATCCTCGGTGACAATACCGAGGCAACGAAGGCAGGGGCTTCCCGGCTGCGATAGCACGACCTGTCCGGCCACCAGGTGGCCCTTCCCTGCTCCCAGCCGGTGGACGTCCATGCCTTGGTCCACATAGGGAATGAGGAACCGGCGGCAGAATGCGTCGAGCTCGTCCTTAGCACGCACGCTATCAAGCCCGCCGACCACGATATCACAGTCTTTCAGGGCGTCTCCGACCTCCTGCCATTGCCTCCGGTGGATTTCAATACGTGCATTCGGGTTGATCGCAAGGATCATGTTTCGCATGATTTCGACCTTGGGCGTAGAGTCCCTAACGTAGCGCCAAGTTCCTCCGATCAGCCGATTCAAGTTCGTCAACGAGATCTGATCGCTGTCGACCAGCACAAACCCTCCCAATCCCGCATGGGCTAGTTGCTGCGCGACGTGCGAGTTTCCGCCCCCGACGCCAACGAGTCCGACTGTGACCTCATCTAGCCGCCTTCCACTGTCACGGCCGAGGAAAGACTGCCGGTCAAGCCAATTCATGGTGTCCACTCCATTGTTCGGTGACCGGTCGGTCGACGCGTACAAAGCGCTCGATCGCCACTGGCCGCGCGGCGGCTTTCAACCACAGAATCCCCGTGGCAGCGTTGTTGCTCAGCACGAGCAATCCGTGCGGCATCTTGGGGACGGACTGGAAAAACCCCGGGACAAACTCGTCAGCACTCTCCAAATCGGTGCCGCTGAACCCGGGCCTTCCTCGCCCACCATGTGAATGGATATGCAGTAGGGTCGAGGCGGGCCGATAAGCATTTTGCACAGCCTTACGCATTGCGTTCGACCCGATACGGGCGCCGACATCATGTGCCATTTCATAGTCATCGTCCGCAACGGGCATGTAGTTGCGCACCATCAGCATGAGTCCGTCCCGCATGGCCGCAACGCCAGCTGTCAGGAAGCCGACGCGTTCGTGTGCGAAGCGATGCGGTCTTTCCAGGTCGTGCCGGACTCCATCCAGCAGAAAACCGTTGATCTTGAGCGTAACCTTCACCGTAGCGGTCCCAGATGATTGGCGAGGATGTCAGTCCAGGGCAGCGTTGCCGGGACGTCGTTGAAGGACATGGCATGCCATTCCCGACCCATGATCTGGTGAACAGTCCAATTCTGGCCGCGATTAGGAAACGGCCTGGAGAGAAACAGGCGTGTGGTGTAGCTTGAGTGGCTGCGCGGCGAGAGCAGGCCATCGACTACTACTGTATCTCCGTTGTGGACGATCTTCATGGCGGGCAGGAAGACGAGGGCCCCGCCCACATCCTCCCACAGTTCGGCGCGCCGGTTGATCCGGCGGATGGAAGCCAACCCCAGCTCGGGTGTCATGAAGACTGCCCGATTGGCGGATGAGAGCCGAACTCCATGCCGTCCCGGATCTTCAGGCTTTCGTCCGGGGCCATCTCGCGAAAGACGCCATCGGCGCCGATAAGATCGAGGCGATAGCCCTCAGGAACGCCGAACACCGCAATCAATTCGGCGGTGGTGTAGGCACGACGCTCGAGTTCAAACTCGATGTCGCCGCCGTAGATTACGGTGACGGTTTTCCTGCGCTTCCGGAGCTTGAAGCGCTCGGTCCCGTTGCCGCCGAGATCAACTTCATCGGCATCATCGAAGACCTGATCAACGCCATCGCGTTCCAAGACCAGCGACTTGTCCTCGCCGGCGCCGGCGAGGAACTTGATCTGCCACGCAAGGAGCTTGGCGCGCGGCCATTCCATCGACAAGCCTTCGACGAAGAACCGGTTCACGTCGCCGCCCTTTATGACGAAGAAGCGGTTCGTGTCCTTCCGGCTTAGTTCGGCGCTTTCAGTTGGCCGCAGCGACTCGAGTTCCCCCGACTTCAGGTGCTTAAGCACCACGAAGTCTTCCACCGGGAGCTTCCCCGCTGCCATTGCAACCTGGGCACCGGTCACGACGGCATCATCAACCTCAACCCTTTCAAACTCAAAATTGCGGTCACCGATTTCGACCTCGAACGCGGTAGGGCCGGAATGGCACCCGCTGTCATTGTCCACCAGAGTTTCCATAACAACTCTCCATGCGGGACGCGCGGATCCACGCCCCAAGCCTTGACGAAATCCCAAAAGGAACAGATAGTCCCGATTCAGTCCGTTGTGAGACTGTATCTAATCGGACTGTTTTCGAATTTCAAGTCCGATTTGGGATTTTGAGGAGACAGATGAAAACCCATGAACACACAACCTCCCCCGACCATCCCCGAACGACGCACTCAAACCCGCCGAACCCGCTGACCTTCTTCTTCGACCTCGCTGAAATCTGGGACCTGAACACCGACCAACAAATAAAACTGCTGGGATCACCGGCTCGCTCAACATACTTCCGGTGGCGCAAGGACGGAGGAGAGGTTTCGACAGACGTACTGGAGAGAATATCCCACCTTGGTTCAATCTATAAGGCGCTCATGATTCTGCTCGATACGCCGGACTCGGCCGTAAAATGGCTGAAAAAGCCAAATAGATACTTCGAGGGAGCGTCCGCACTGGACATCCTGCTAAATGGAACTTTGACGGACATCATCAGGGTCAGGCATTACGTCGATGCCCAACGCGGAGGCTAAGTAAAGGTGTACCCGCAGATCGCAGTTCATGGGCAATATCGGCGGTTAATACCGTCGAAATACCCGACCATCGACATCTATGAGCGGTTCGGATCCCCTGAAATGCGGGCATTCGCGGCCGAACTCGAGAAGGTGACCAACCCCCGGCTCGCAGCCAAGTCGCGTCTGACGGGGGGTGATACCTCAGCTGATTCCGGATCGTCGCGGCTTCAGAACTGGAATCACGCCCCGTTCGCCTATCCTATGCCGGAAGGCACATACATGCTTCCGGCACCATACTCAGTGATGGAACTTGCCGGCGACGAACGGGGCGCGCTTGCGCGCGCTATCGTTCGTCGCGAGGAATTCCTCGCCCGTACGGAAGAACCAGCCTGCGGTGTTGACATGAGAATGATCACGAACCGTGTCCTGGGAACATTCGTTGACCTGCGCGGATTGCCGCCGGACACGCCTGGGTCAGCGCGTCAGAAGCTCGGCCGGCATCTCTATGAGGAGGGCGCGCAGGGTGTGGTCTTTGGCATGACAGAACTGCCCGGCCACGATTTCTTAAGCATCTTCACGTCGGATGCGCTCCCCGATAAGGGTGTCCAGGGCGCCCACTATCGGTTTCGGTGGGACGGCACTCAGATCCACCGCATCTACAGTTTTGGGGAAAACCGTGACATTGATCGCGGCGACATCATCCCGATAAGGAGGGTTGCCGCCTAGTCGATCCAAATCTCTAGCACCGACGAGGTCATGAGTTAGTATCTGGAATCTCGAAAGCCGACCGTTCACAGTCGGCCCAATACTGCCGTGCAGCAATTGGCCCATCCGACCGCCCGGCGACCTCGGCACTCGTCTGCAAAGCGGACCCGCGGGGCGGCTCGCCTGGGATCGGTAGAAGCGGGGCCGATACCGACTTGCGCTCGAGGAGGATCTTTCCGACACGGTGCTCGCAGAGCGCCGAAATCGCGGCATCGAGGTCCGTTCCAGACGCTAGGCCAAGACCGGCGCCACTACGCGTGGCGTAATCCAGGATCTCGTTGCGGCTACGCGCGATGCCCTCTGCCAGATAGTTCGCAAGCCGCGGCGTTAGCCGCTGTTGCCAATCGAACAGGATACGCAAGGTGCGCGCGAGCGTGCCGATGTAGTGGGGGTTGGCCTCGAGATTGATATCGACGATGCCATGCTCGATGCTCGCCCAGAACCGCTCGGACCGGGTGATCTCCAGCGTGCGGCAATGGAACAGGACTGCATCGCAATCGAAGAACGTGGTTTTGACTAGGTCATTCAGTGAGTGGACCGCTACGTAGTCATTGCTGGCCGCCCATGTCGTCTGCAAGGCCCAGACGTCGAAGTCGAAGCGGCCGTACTTCAAGCGATACCCACCGAACCGGTTACGCTCACCGCCCAATTGCGCGAGTAGCGCGTCCAATGCTCCGGGGGCGGCGGCGACCACGACATCAACATCCGACCGGAAGGAATTGCGGCCTTCGCGGGCGAAATCGCGGGGCAGTCCGCCGAAGATCGCACAATCCCCGACCGGGCTCAGACGGTCGATAAGATCGCCGATATCGTGCCCTTGTGGGCCTCGGATGAAGTCGGCGATGTCCGAGCTGAGACCGTGGTCCAGCACATGCTGGGAAGTAGTCACGCCGCACCCCGTGCCCGCAGGTCTTTCAGCAGCGAAATCGCGAAACCGTCTGTCATGCCCGACACCATGTCCGTCATCAGCTGCAGTTCACGGTAGCGGATAGGCATGCGGTTGTCCGGAGCTTCAGCGACGCGGCGGTAATTCTCCGAAATTCGGGAATAGACATAGCTGTGAAGGGGGGACGTTCGCTTCGAGGCGATATCAAGCGGATCTTTCCGGTTGGTGATGGCTGCCCAGAAGATGTCCATGAGTCCGTGAATCGTCTGATGGCCGGTCAGTTCCACCTCGAGCACCTGGCGGTGAGGGTAGATGTGCTTGCCGGCGAATTCCTTAAGCAAACGCCATAGGCGCGCCGCTTTGGACGCCGCCATCAGCTCCTTGTCGAACGTGCCGGCCATAATGGTGTCCAGGTTTGCCACGAAAGCATCTGTCGCCGCGACGATCATCACACCAATCGCGTTGACCCGAAACATCTGCATTGTGATGTCGTCAAGCTCTGCCGCCGACAGGGATTTCTCGCGAAATTCTTGGTGCTGCTCCTTGGCCTTCTCGACTACCTTGAGAACGGCCTCGTCCTCCTCTGCCTTGTGCAACAGGTAGCCGACGAGACGGTCGAAATTGACGAGCCCTTTCTTCGCGGCATCTTCGACATCTACGACGGAGTAGGCGATGTCGTCACAGGCTTCCATGACGAAGGTGAGCGGGTGGCGAATGCCTTCGGCAAGCCCGGTTTCAGCCCAGACTTCCCTTGCGATGTTGGCTTCAGACTGGAAGAAGTTGAACTTCTTGCGAGCCAGGACCGACTTGTTCACCTTGTCTGAAGGACTGGGGTATTTCATTAGAGCTGCGAGGAACGCGTAGCTCATGTTCAGTCCGAAGTCATCGTTGACGATCTGCAAACGGGTCAGCAGCCTGAATGCTTGAGCGTTTCCTTCGAACCGAAGGAAGTCTTCGCGCAATGCGGCGCCATCCAGACCCTCAAAGATCTCTGGCCCTTTGGACTTCACCCAGGATTGGATCGCATCCTCACCTTGGTGACCGAAGGGCGGATTGCCGAGGTCGTGGGCCAGCCCGATCGCTTCGAGTAGGGCAGGGACGTTACGCCCAGCGTTTACGGCTTCGGGCAAATTGAACTTGTCGGGATAGACGTGGACCAGCGCGGTACCGAAGCTGCGTGCCATATTCGCTACTTCATGGCTATGGGTCAGGCGCGTCCGCACGCTGTCGTGGGGGTCCAGTGGAAAAACCTGCGTTTTGTCTTGCATGCGTCTAACAGGCGTCGAGAATAGAATGCGGTCATGATCGCGCTCAAGCTCGGTCCGGTGTTCGGTGGTTTTGGCGGAGCGCTCGGCGGCCTTGCCCTTGGCCTTATCCTTGCGCCGCTGCGCATTGAGCAACTTTTCCCAATTTAGGTCAGCCAATGTCCGTCGCCCTTATCTTCGCTCCGGTATCGGCTCGGTGCTACGATTCGTCAATTGGCAGAACCTGTTGCTAAGGAGAAAGCACGCTAACAAACGATCACCGGCTCTCCAACCAATTGGCGCATCAAGTCCCAATAGCGATGTTCTCTATATGTTCTAAACCGGAATAATCGTAGCGTCAACGGTATCCGCAGCCTCTAACCCATTAGTCGACTTCCTCCGCGATGTGGTCGCTCACGTTCTGGCGTCGAAAGTCTGGTTTTGGGAATCGCAAAAGGGTGATGCGTCCAATAGGGTCGTGAGCCGAATAGCGGTTTCTTGCAGTGGTGAACCGAAAGCCGACCTTCCACACCGGCCCAACCCCAGACCTTCAGTGCCGCAATCTGATCGCGGTCCTTCGGCAGAAATGACTTATGGCCCGGAGAGCAAAGACGGTTTTTTCAGCCTCGATGTTCACGCTACGTGCTTCGATGTTGCAACCAAGTTCGAATGTCGCGGCGCCAGCAAAGTAGAAATGTCGCATGGCGGTGGGGCGGCCACAACGAGAGCGCCGGATCGGGCGTCAGCTGGTCGGGATTGCGCAGCCCGATCGGGTGCGGTTCAGTCAGGCACCCCTCGGCTAGATTAGAGAGCCGCCGCTACGGACTAGCTTCGTTGGCCGGCGTCGACCGCTCGGGATCCGATACTCGCTCAGCATCGTGACGACATCGGCGATACGATTCTTGTCACTCTCCGTCAGCCGCAGATCGACCTCGACGGATGCGCGCCCGACTTCCGGTACGGGCGCCTCAGTGGGCGCTTGCTCACGCCGGTAACCAGGCGGCCTGCCGGGCTTGCGACCGCGTTTCACATAACCGTTGCTCTCAACGCCATCAGGGATTCCGAACATGTGGTCGGTCTGGCCGGTGCGGCGCGGCCCGCGTTGGCTGCGCTGCAGATCGCGGCCGACCTGCATCTCGGCAACCATCTCCAGGGCGGCGTCCAGCCGCTTGTTCTCGACGATCGCCGAACGGTGAACCGAGCGCAGCTCATCGAAGGCTCTGTAGGGCAGGGCGACACCCTCATGCATGATATCGAGACGGCCATCAGGATAGTCGCAGACGACCACCTTCTTGCAGGCAAGCTTCTTCGCCAATTCGGTCGGGTGCAGAATGAACATCACCTTGTCGTAACGCAGCGTCAGAGCCTGCGTCAGCGTGCGGACCTCCTTGCGGCACAAGGCCCCGTCCAGGTTCTCGTGATCGGCGAAGGGACGGTGCATGTCCTTCGGGTTGCGTGGCTCCTTGGCAAAGCGCGCATTGAAGTCCGCCATGAACTCAGCCGCATAGCGTTGGCCGCCTCGATCGTGCTGATGCCGCGCAGGCGCAGCTCCTTCACAAGCCGGTCCTGCAGCGTCTGGTTGGCGCGCTCGACGCGGCCCTTCGCCTGTGGGGAGTTGGCGCAGATGATGTCTATGTTGAGCTCGTAGAGCGCCCGGCCGAACTGCGTCAGGCCGCTGCCGCGGTCCAACTTGGAACCATGCGTCGTCCGGAAGATACCGTGCTTGTCGCTGTAGAAGGCCAACGGCTTGCCCCATGCCTGCAGATAGGACTTCGCCGCGTGAAAGTAGTCAAACGTGTTCTCCGACCCGGCAAAGCGCAGATGTAGGAGCCGGCCGGTCGCGTCGTCGATGAAGACGAGCAGGGCGCATTTGGGCCCGCGCTCCTCGAACCACCAGTGATGCGAGCCGTCGATTTGCACCATCTCGCCGAGACAGTCGCGCCGGCCGCGCGGCTGGTGCAGCCGGCGCTTGCGCTCACGGCGCAATGTCCAGATGCCCGCCTCCGTCATCCATTTGCGCAACGTCTCCTTGCTTACCGCAAGCTGGTGCCGCTCAAACAGCTTCTCGCGCGCCAGCGTTGGACCGAAATCGCCGTAATGCTCCCGAATCAGCTCCAGCGCAAAGTCGCGAACGCCATCAAGAATGCGGTTGTTGGAGGGACGGCCACCCGCCTTGTGGCGAAGAGCCGGCGCGCCTTCAGACTGAAACGTCTTCATTAGCCGCTGGACTTGCCTGGCCGAGACGCCGAGCAAACCCGCAGCCGTGGCGCTGGTCATTCTTCGCTCACTAACCCTCGACAGAACCTCAATCCGCTGCAGCTCGCGTTCGCTCATCAGAACCAGTCCCCAACCTGCAATCTCCTGTGCGCTCGAAGGCGGGGAGATTGGCAAGGCAAATGCAGGGGCGACATTCCTACTTTGCCAGATCCGGACATTTTAACTTAGCTGCTACATTCGAAAGTCGCATAATTGGCAGCGTGGAACCTGTCAGCCGTTTTAACGCACCTGACCCTCGCCAGAGGATGCACTCTCCAAATGAAGTTTGAATGTTCCCTTATTCCCAGAAGTCTGGATTGCTTGGGAAGCCTTCAATGACCTTGAGGTGTAAGAAAAGAGACTTGGCCGAACCCGGATCGATCTCTCGATCGATCTTCGCCTGACCGATCTTCAGGGCATGGTAAAACCGCTGAGCCTCAACAAAGTTGATTTATCCGGACGATCGTCATCTTGGGCGCCGCTGGCGTACTGGTCACCTTTCGGGACAGTGGCAGCGCCCTCTAGTGTCACGCCTCGCAGCTGGACATTCCTCATTTTATCGGGCCTTGCCACGGGTGCGTCATGGCTCTGCTATTTCCGCGCGCTGAAGCTTGGTGACGCAGCGCGGCTTGCGCCTGTCGACAAGCTCAGCGTTGTCATGGTCGCCATTTTTGCGGTAATTTTGTTGGGCGAGCGCCTGTCCGGCTAGGGCGTGTCCTCAGTTAGGGGATTCCCAAATCAGTCTTTGAGTGATTCATAGGCGGTCGGTTTGATTTGGGGAACCGACCGATGCGGCGATATGGACTTCGCGACGACCAATGGGATCGGATCAAGGATTTCCTGCCCGGCCGGGAAGGCCATGTAGGTGGGACGGCGCAGGACAACCGGCTGTTTGTCGAAGCGGTGCTCTACCGCTACCGGGCAGGCATTCCCTGGCGCGACCTGCCGCCGCGTTTCGGGGACTGGAAGATTGTCTGGCAACGCTTTGACCGGTGGGCCAAGAGCGGCGTTTTTGACCGTATCTTCAAGACTTTGGCCAGTGACCACGACAACGAGTACATGTCGCTGGACGCGACCATCGTGCGGGCTCACCAACACAGCGCCGGCGCCCAAAAAAAGCGGGCGAAGACCAAGCCATCGGACGCTCCCGAGGCGGACTGACCACCAAGATCCACGCCATGGTCGACGCCTTGGGCAACCCCGTCGGCTTCTCTCTGACCCCTGGCCAAGCCTCCGATCTTGGCCAGGCTGAGCCGTTGCTCGACCAAGTCGACCCGCAAGCCCTTCTTGCGGACAAGGCCTACGACGCCGAGGCCCTCATCCGAACCCTTGAGGACCGACGAATCACGCCGGTCATCCCACCCAAGGCCAACCGCGTCACGCCGCGCCAGACCGATTTCGCGCTCTACCGCGAGCGCAATCTCGTCGAGCGGTTCTTCAACAGGCTCAAGCACTTCCGCGCCATCGCCACCCGCTATGACAAGACCGCGCGTAATTTCCTCGCCGCCGTTCAACTCGTCGCTATAACTTTCCTCCTCAACTGAGGACACGCCCTACAACTGGCTCGGGATCCTGCTGGTCGCCACCGGTGCAATCCTGATCGCTTACCGTTGAAGCGATTGTCCCTTGGCCGGGGGACAACTACTAGGGAAGGTTCATCACGGCCTCAAAGCCGTCTGACTGTCTGGTTGCCGGAGACTTGAACTGGATAGTACCCCCCATTCTTTCCACCAGTGAGGTCGCGATAGACAGGCCAAGGCCAGATCCGCTCGCCTCTGTACGTCCTCGCTTGCAACGCGTGGTGAGGTCGTCGAGGTTGGCCGCCGCCACAACGGGTCCGGCATTGGTAACCGTCACGATGCCAGGGTCTGACAGGGCAATCGTGACGGGTCTGTCGTCGCTGCCATGGATAAGGGCGTTCTCGATCAGATTGCGCAACACGATGCCGAACGCGTCGACATCTATCCGTCTTACCATCGAGAACGTGGGCGGTGCATCAACCGTCAGACGGCCTGAATACTCCCGGGTTCGCTGAAACTCGTCCGCGACCAGCCGAACGACCGGAACAAGGTCGGTCTCTGTGTCCGACAGCCCGATGCCAGCGTCTGCGCGGGCCATTTGAAGCAGCTTTTCTGTCAAACGGCTGAGATTGGTAAGTGAGCCTTCAATCTCCCTCGCACGTTTCCTGCTGGCCCCATTCGGCAGTTCGCGCACCAGCCGTTGGGTCTGCGCCAGCGCGCCGGCAATGGGCGTACGCAGTTCGTGCGCGCTGTTGGCGGCAAACTCGCGCTCGCTCTCCAGTGCCGTGCGCAGGCGGTCGAGCAATCGATCTACGGACGTCCGGATGGATTGCAGTTCAATCGGCATTCCAACTGTAGAGATTGGAGCCAGGTTGCCGCCGTCCCGGGCGCCGATCTCGGCCCGCAGATCATCCAGCGGCGCAAGCATCCGCCGCACAATCCACCAGATGCCACCTATGCTGAGTGGAACAAGAAGCAGCAGCGGCAGGAACAAGGCTGTGGCGCTTTCGGCCATTGCCTCCTGACGATGGTCAAGCGGATCGGCGACCTGAAGAAACAGCGATCCGCTCACAGCGTCCGTGCTGTAGATGCGATGTGTCGGCGAATCGAAGAAGCCCTTCTGCAGAGGCGCGTCGAATGGCTGAGGCTGGACGTCGTGTGAATATATCAGCACGCGACCATCTCGATCGCGCAGCTGGTAGGTCAGGTAGCTTTCACCTGCGACCGTACTCGCGCGCATGCGCCGTGGTGACGATCCTGAATCCTGAGAAAGCTGGCCCTCCACGACCAATGGCAACAGCCGGTCGGCGGTTTCTTGCAACGCGCTGTCGAAGATTTCGTCCAGCTCTTCACGGATAACAAAGGCGCTGACAGCTACGGCGGCGATCCAGAAAAGAACGGTGGCGACCGTCATCCAGATTATGAGCCGACGCGTGATGCTGATTGATCGAGTCATACCGCAAGCCTGTAACCGACCCCGCGCAAAGTCGATATTTTTTTGGCTCCCAGCTTCTTCCGAAGGCGGCTTACATAGACCTCGACAGTGTTGCTCTCCACTTCCGCCCCGAATTCGTAGAGCGCGTCTTCGATCGCATTCTTCGGGACGGTGGCTCCGGGTCGACTGGAGAGAGCGTCCAGAACTGCCCACTCGCGGCCGGTCAGTTCTACGATCACGCCGTCTACTTTCGCAATCCTGTCCGCGGAGACTATCTCGACCCCTCCAAACTTGATGGAAGGACCTGACGGAGCGGCGCCAGCACGGCGCGCCACAGCGTGGATTCGCGCTGACAACTCTCCGAGGTCGAAAGGTTTCACAAGGTAGTCGTCCGCGCCCGCATTGAGCCCCTCAATCCTGTCAGAGATCTGGTCGCGAGCAGTCAAGACAATCACCGGCGTACGATCTTCACGCGCCCGCATCGCACGGAGATATTCCACGCCAGATCCATCAGGTAGCTGGAGATCGAGCAACGTCAGTCCGTACCGGGCGACGTCGGCGAATTCGCGCGCTTGCAGGAGTGACTGCGCCCAATCGGCGGCATGGCCGTCTGCGGCGATGTGGTCCCGCACAGCACTTCCAATCCTTTTGTCGTCTTCAACGAGCAATATGCGCAAAGCCAATCCCAATCATGAATTGCCCGACACACTATAGCACCTGATGGCTTCCAGAACCGGTGGCTTTCAGGCTGGTGTCAGGTTCGCGTGTCATGAAGCGGTGACTTGAAGTTCGTGTCCGGAGTTGACGTGACAGTCCTGCACGTAGCCGCGCTGGTAATCGCATCGACATTCTCGGCCCTGGCCGCAGACGCCTGCGATGTGCCGGTGGTCGACTGGCAACCGCGCGAGACCCTGAAATCACAACTGGAGTCCGCAGGCTGGAGCATAATGTCCATCTCCGGAAAGAGCGGCTGCTACGAAGCAACCGGCACGGACAATGCCGGCCACGTCGTCGTCGCCACGTTCAATCCCCAAACGCTCGCGCCTGTCGGACAGCCGCATGAAATCCCCAAGTCCTAGACCAAGGTATGTTGCATGAAATCGAGTATCAGTTGGGTTCATGTTGGTTGCCTTCTTGGCCCATTGGTAATCGCCGTCGTCCTGCTGGCGTCGTTCGGCCAGGTCAGAGCGCATGACAGAACCCCAGCATGCGTGGCGCAATCCGTGATCGATTTCGTGTCCGATTCCTGTCGGTAAGCACTTCGGTCAAGCAGTAGCTCCCAGAAATTTTGAAAAGGCGTCCGTTTTGACAGTGCTTCGCTCGACCGCCAGGCATGACCTGGGATTTCGTTCGCTCAGGTTGCCCGCGGTTCTGTTGACTTATCCGGCAATCCTTGCCGCTTGTGCGCTGGCCATTTTCATGGCGACAAGGCTCGGCCTGACAATCTACAGCGCCCGCGACATCGGGATGCCGGTCCTGCCACACGTGTTTGGCCGAGGCGTCTGGTTCGATCTTGTCACCATCGGCGCCCTTCTATCGCCGTTCCTCCTCGTCAACGCCGTTCTCCCGAATCGATTGCGCCAAAGCCGTGGTTTTGCCTGGCTGAGCAAGGCAGTGGTCTGGTTCGTCGTGTGCTTGCTGTTGTTCTCCGCCATCGGCGAATTCTTCTTCTGGGAAGAGTTCGCAACGCGCTACAACTTCATTGCCGTCGACTACCTCGTCTACACGCAGGAAGTTATCGCAAACATCACCCAGTCCTATCCGGTTACGCCTCTCCTCATCGGCATCGGCCTTGTTGCGGCAGGATTCATCTGGGCTTTGCGACGTTGGTTCACGGCCGTTGAGACTACGCCGTACAGCGGCAGAACGCGGCTGATCATGCTGGCCTTGGCCGTCATTGGCCCTTGTCTTTCACTTCTCACTAACATCGATCAGATGCGCGGCTCGGGTAACGCCTATGCTGATGAGCTTTCTGGAAACGGCCTGTTCAGTCTCGTTTCGGCCTTCTTCTTGAATGAGCTCGACTATGATCGGTTCTACGTGACCATTCCGGCAGACAAGGCGAACAGGATTCTAGTCGATCTCAAAGTTTCTCGGGCCAAACAGGATGAGCCTGGCGGCCCGACGGCTTCCATGCCTTCCTATCTCGTCCGCCGACCGAAGAATGTCGTTCTCATGACGGTTGAAAGCCTGTCGGCCGAGTTCCTCGGAAGCTATGGTAGCACAAAGGGTCTTACGCCAAATCTCGACCGCATCGCCTCACAGGGGCTGATGTTCGACAGGCTATTCGCCACCGGAACGCGCACGGTGCGCGGGTTGGAGGCAACCTCGCTAGGCACGCCGCCTGTCCCCGGGCAGGCCATCGTCAGGCGGCCTCAAAGCGACCATCTGACAACGCTGGGCGAAATCCTCCATCGCGATGGTTTCGACACAGGATTCGCATACGGTGGCAATGCGTTCTTCGACAATATGGAAGCCTATTTCAGCGGCAACGACTATGCCGTCCTCGACCAGGGCGATTTTCCGCCTGACGCGATCGCGTTCGAGAACGCCTGGGGCGTCGCTGACGAAAGCCTGTTGGATAATGTCACGAGCCAACTAGACAAGCAGACAGCCGGGAAGAAGCCCTTCTTCATGCATGTGATGACGACGTCAAACCATCGCCCATACACCTATCCTGATGGCCGCATCGATATCGCCTCACCTGGCGGACGCGATGGCGCGGTCAAGTACACGGACTATGCGATTGGGCGTTTCTTGCAGCAGGCGGCGACCAAGCCCTGGTTCGCGGACACGCTGTTCATCATCACCGCTGATCATTGCGCTTCTGCAGCCGGCAAGACTGAACTTCCCGTGGGCGGCTATCATATCCCGATGTTCTTCTATGGACCGGGCCTGGTTAAGCCCGGGCATATCAGTACGCTTGTCAGCCAGATCGATCTCCCGCCGACGATCCTCCGTGCACTGGGTGCGAGTGGCGAAAGCCACTTCTTCGGCAGGGCAATCGACGGGTCCAAGCCCGACAACGAGCGCGCCTTCATCAGCAACTATCAGTCGCTCGGGTACATGAAGAACGGGACATTGACCGTCCTGCGTCCGAAGGGCGTGGTCGAGAGCTATGCCGTGGATCCGACCACCCTCGCTTCACGCCCCGCCCCAGTGAACGCACAGCTGCGTGACGAGGCGATTGCCTACTATCAGACGGCATCGCGCGACTTCAAAACAGGCGCACTCCGCGCCGCTTGGTAGGACGTGCCGACGAGATTCACGAATTGGAAATGATCGAATGAATGAGTCCCGCCCGATGGACCTGTCGCACTAGCGCTCCCTTGGTGCGCGCTCGTTTTCGCCTCGCATGTCATTGAAGCGCGGGGGCGACAGCACTATGACCCCGGCTTATGAACACGAGCAAGGCATATGACACGTCGGCAACGGCAAGGCAGTTTGTTTAGGGGGCCCTTGTCGCTGCCCTCAGTGTCGCGTTCAGCCTTGTGCTCGCTTGCGCCACGCCATTCCCGGCCATCGCTACGGTGGCCGGGCAAACCTCTCCCGTCGTGGTGCCCTGCTGCAACAGGTGTGTCGTGGCTCGCCAATCAGGCGGTCGGTTACCGCCTACTCGGCTATCCGACGACATGGGATAGTTTCGCGTGGGCGGGGCAATCGGTCTCGCCGCCCTGCTTGCGCCTTTTGCGGTGCTGGTGCTGTGCGACCGGGTCGGGTCCCGCCTTGTCGCAATCATCGCCGGCTTCGCAGTCGCTTTTTTGGTCTACGAGCTAGTCTTGTTCGCGGCGACTGCTGGCCCTCCGTCAGGGGACGACGCGTTCTCGCTGAAGGTCATCATGCAAATCCTTTGGCTGAATGTGCTGGCGCTCATTGGCCTGGCTCTGTTGCACCGGGTTGCGCTCTCGGTCGGCCTCCTTCCACCGCGGGAGGCTGTTCGCGGCGGCACCTTCGCCTGATGGCGGGGCGGTTTCCTCCCGAACGCATCGTTTGCCTGACGGAAGAGACATCGAGACCCTGTATCTTTCTCGGCGAGCAGGACCGGATTGTCGGCGTCTCCGGCTATGCTGTACGTCCGCGGCAGGTCAGGCGCGAGAAGCCGCGTGTGTCGGCTTTTAACCTCCGCCGACATCCCGCAGATCTTGGGGCTCGACCCCGACTTGTCCTGACGTTTTCCGATCTGCAGGCCGAGATCGCCGCGGAACTGATCCGCCACGGCGTCGCCATCCATGCTTTAACCAGCGTGACGTCGCTAGTATTCTCGCCATGGTGCGCACGGTCGGCGCTCTCATAGGTGCGATTGAAAGGCCGAAACATTGGCCAGCTCCTACGAGAGCACTTGCGATGTGTTGCGCTTCAGGCCAATGGCAAGCCACGCCGGCCTGTCTATTTCGAGGAGGGGACGAGCCGCTGATCAGCGGCATTGGCTGCAACGGCCTGTGAATCGTGCTTATTGGTCTCCCCATCTACTTGGCGGTGATGACGTCGGTGAATGCGATGGCGCAATTGATGATCGTCGACATAGACGGATTGCGATGTCGCCAGAATCCGCAACGGCGTTGCTGTTTCTCGCATCCGTCGTGGGCCGAGGCCGCCTGATGGCGATGATAACCTACGTCTTCACCATCAATCACTTCGCGAAAATGCTCGGAGAGGAGCCCGGACTCCTGGAGCCGATCGTCTGTAACGACGACAATCTGTCCTACGGCAGTCTCATCAGCGTTTACGACGGCACGGACGCCCATGCCCGCCGCTCGACCAATGACTGGAAACGATTTCCTCGAAGACTTCGTCTCAGACCCAGACATCATCGCACGCATCAAAGCGAAATCTCTGCGGTAACAATCGGGCGCTTACACAAGACCACACTGCCGCAAGCTGCTCAGCGCGTTCCAGATGCTACTGTTCCTGACCAGGCCGGTTCTCTCGGCAGAATGCTTGGCCGAAATATATCCTCCATGCAGGCAGAGCTCCCTCAGGAGACCTATATTCGACTCTGTCCCTAAGTATCCGACTTACCCGCACTGACCCCTACCACTGTCGGGTTTGTCGAGTCCGCGACACGGTGATGTCTGGCTGGCGTGCCGCCGCGCTCTCAGTGAAGCCATTGAATAATACGCAGAACAGTTTTTCTGGGCCGCTTCCTGTGCAGTTGGCACGACTCTTGATGTTGGTTGTACGGCGGCAAAAGCCGCTAAATGGCAGACTGGTTCATCTTATTTGATCTCTAGGAAAGGAGACAGCAATGAAGGTCGATATGTCAGACTATGGTGTGACCGAATTGGCTCCAGAAGAAGCATCCACAATTTCGGGCGGGTGGGGTTTATTTGGGGCAATAGTTTTCGCGGTGGTGGGGCTAGTAGGCCTTGCGGCTGCGACTATAGTGGGAGGGGCGGTGCGCTGGAAGGGGCACGGTTAGAACATTAGTGTGCAAGCTAAATACCCTTTCTCCTGAAATTGCCAGCTACACTGCAGAGAGCATTCTCTCCCGACGATCAGGACGATCTTTGATCATCTATCGGCTGATTTTGCTCTCTGTGGTTGCGACGTTGGTGTCGCTGCCACTCGTCACCATAGCGATCTCGGTCCAAAGTGCCGGTATCATTCGCCCCACCGTCGAGAAGACGCCCCTGGTCGCACCCGTCTCCGGACGCATCTCCCGTATCCTTGCCGTTGAGAATGATCTGGTTGCCCAGGGGCAGGAGATTCTCGCCCTCGATGATGAGGTGGTTGAGGAAAAGCTCAGGGCGCATAAAGGCGATATTCGCGCTAAGAGTGATCTTGCCCGTGACCTCGAAACCCTGATCTCCTCCGGCACGAAGCCCAAGGACCCGATCCTCCTCCTGACCGAGTCCGCCAAGGCGGAGTGGGCACATTTTCTCAACCTGCTGCGGGAGAACCAATATGCCAGCAGTAAGGCCGCGGCGGAACTCGACCGCGCTAAGCGACTGCTCTCCGCTGCTGCAACGCCCGCAAAAGCCGTTGACGAGAAGGCTTTCGCCCTCCAGACCATTGAGGTTCAGGGGGAGATCCTTGCCCGGCGCAAATCCGCCGAATGGAACCAGCAGCTCTTCGACCTTAACCTGCGCCTCAAGGAACTCACGGCCACCGAGCATCAGCTCGAGAAGGAACGGGATCTCACCCACATTCGGGCCCCGGTGTCAGGCGCACTTGAGCAATTCACCGGCCTGACCCCCGGCAGCTACATCCAAGCCGGGCAAACCGTTGCTTGGGTTTCGCCGGACGACGAACTGGTGGCGGAAATCTACGTCTCCCCCAAAGACATCGGCTTCGTGCGGGAGGGCCAGTCGGTGCGGCTCCAAGTGGATGCCTTCAACTACAATCAATGGGGTCTCATCGATGCGACAGTGCTCGGCGTAGCGCAGGACTTCACCCTCCACGACATGAGCCCGGTCTTCAAGGTCCGCTGCGCACTCTCTCGCACCCATCTCGCACTCAAGAACGGGGTCATCGGTCATCTGAAGAAGGGCATGACCGTGCGGGCCCACTTCCTCGTGGCAGAACGCACTCTTCTGCAACTCCTCTACAATGAGGTCGACGATTGGCTCAATCCCCTCCTGGCGGGCCACTAATCCTTCCTTGTCCAAACTGCCAGCGAGCCCCATGTCGAGCAAGGTCATCAAGTTCAAGCAGCACGACGTCACCGATTGTGGAGCTGCCAGTCTTGCTTCTGTCGCAGCCTTCTATGGTCACAAGCTGCCATTGTCGCGCATCCGCCAGTATGCCTCGACCGACCGCTCCGGCACTACCGTACTGGGCCTCACGGAAGCGGCCCGGAAGCTGGGCTTTGTTGCCAAGGCGGTGAAGGGTGGCTTCGACAGCCTATACAAGATCCCCAAGCCCGCTATCGCGCACGTCGTCGTCAACGGCGTCCTTCACCACTTCGTCGTCATCCAGGCGATCGACGCGAGGTGGGTCACCGTCATGGACCCAGCCTATGGCGAAATCCGCAAGTTGCCGCACGAGGAATTCAAGACGCAATGGACTGGCGTCCTGGTGCTCCTGGTTCCGGCAGCCACCTTCAAGCGCCGCGACGAGACCATTACGCCGCTTGCCCGCTTCGCGCGTCTGCTTGCGCCACAAAGGGCGGTGATGGCCCAGGCTCTCGCCGGGGCGCTCGTGACGACGGTCCTCGGGCTCTCGACGGCAATCTACGTCCAGAAGATCGTCGATCATGTGATCACAGCGGGCAACCGCAACCTGCTCAACCTGATGAGCCTCGTCATGCTGGTGATCCTGGTGGCGCAGATCCTGATCAATCTCCTCGGGAACCGGCTTATCCTGCAAACGGGGCAGAAGATCGATGTCCACTTGATCCTCGGCTACTACAATCACATCCTAAGCCTGCCCCAGAAGTTCTTCGACAGCATGCGCATGGGCGAAATCATCGCCCGCATGAACGACGCGGTGAAGATCAGGAGCTTCCTGAACGACGTCTCGATCAACATATTCGTTGACGTGCTAATGATTCTATTTTCGTTCGGTCTGATGTGCATCTACTCGTGGAAGATCGCCTTGGTCGTGGCGGTCTCCATTCCGCTGTACCTCTTGGTCTATTGGACCATCAACCGGCTGAATAGGAAGCACCAGCGCGCCATTATGGAGGATGCCGCCAACCTGGAGGCGGAGCTGGTGGAATCCCTCGGAGCTGTCTCCACAATCAAGACCTCCGGCATGGAGAGTTTCGCCAACTTCAAGATGGAGATCCGTTTCATCAAGATGCTGCACTCCGTCTACAGTTCCGGTCTCATCTCGATCTTCGGGGATAATGCCTCGACTTTCCTCTCGACCCTATTCACCATCGTGCTGATGTGGTTCGGAACGATGCTTGCCCTCGATCTAACCGTCACGCCCGGCGAGTTACTGTCCTGTTATACGTTACTCGGCTATGTCATCCGGCCGGTCGCCAATCTGATCCAGACTAATCGGATCGTTCAGGATGGCTTCATCGCAGCGGATCGCCTGTTTGAGATCTTCGACCTGGAGCAGGAGACAAGCGGCGGCGGCATCGATGCCACAAAGTCCGACCTTGGTGATATTCGCCTGGAGAACGTCACGTTCCGCCATGGTTCGCAGCCGGAGCTTTTCCACGATCTCAGCGTCACCTTCCGCCGGGGCGAGATGACGGCCGTGGTAGGGGAAAGCGGCTCGGGCAAGAGCACCCTTGCGGCGCTGCTGCAGAATGTCTACCCGCTTGAGGGAGGACGCATCCGGATCGGTCCCTTTGCCCTCCAGGATCTCTCAACAGTGTCCGTGCGCAAGGCTATCGCTGCTGTGCCGCAATCGGTCGATGTGTTCTCGGGCTCGGTGGTCGGGAACATCGCCCTTGGCGAGTTCGAGCCGGACATCGAGAAGATCCTGCACATCTGCGATCAAATAGGGCTACGAGAGCTGATCGAGCGCTGGCCCGGCGGTCTCCAGACCTATTTGGGCGAGAATGGTGTACGCCTCTCCGGCGGCGAGAAGCAGCAGCTTGCGTTGGCTCGGGCTCTGTACCGGGATCCGGAGATCCTGATCCTCGACGAAGCGACTTCCTCTCTCGACTCGATAGCCGAGGGGTTTGTCCTGCGAATCATTGAAGATCTTCGCCGGGCCGGTAAGACCATAATCGTCATCGCTCATCGACTCAGCACCATTCGTAGGGCCGACAAGATCGTGGTCTTCGACAAGGGACAGCTTATTGAGGAGGGGAGGCATGCTGATCTGCTGGCAACTGAAGGTGCTTACGCACGCTTGTGGCGGGCGCAAACCGGATCCAGCTAACCACGACGGTGCCGTAGCGCATCGATCACCGCCAGCTCCGGTCATCGAGACCTAGGAGCGTGGCCTGCAGCATCACGTATGAGCTGACGCGGATCGCATCGTCGCACTCGGTGAATAGCGTCTCGCCTGCCCTGCATAATCGCAACATTCCTCCGCATCGTCTGTAATGCGGCTTGAGCTCGGGGGTCATTCTCGTCAGATTGCCAGGTGCCCAAATACTCACCATCCCGAGTGACGACAGAACCATCACCGAGCAAGTTAATCTTCCAGCGAAGCATTGAACGACGTGTCCCTTTTTGCATGTAGCGAGCATTGATAGCGTCGAGGGGTTGCGTCGGCGGGTCTCGCTCGAAAAGGTCGTGGCCAAGAAGCTACGCATCGCGATCGAAGAGCGGCGGCCGAACGTGTCCGTGCGCGAGCTCTACATGACAGTTCCTTTCACTGGCCGCCGGGTTCACTGTTCACCGGCTGGCATCCGATGGCAAGCGTTCCAACGCGGCGGCGATCTGGCGCTTCGCTGCCGAGGGTAGAGGCAGGATGGGACGCGGGGGGTCGGCACGGCAAATGTCGAGCAATTCGGCAAGTGCATAGACGACGCGAAGGCTCGAGAACTCCTTGAAAAGGCTCCAGAGCGGCGCAAGCGTGGCATCGATCCGTCGCGCTTCGGCCGCATCGCCGTGTTGCGCCGCCGTGACGATCTTCACGCAGACCTCGGGCAGGATGCCGGCGAGGACGCTGTACCATGTGTCGGCGCCGGCGATCATGGCTTCTGCGGCGTTCCAGTCGCCGCTGTAGCCGATCGAGAACCCTTCCGGCACAGTGCGCCTCTGGGCGGTCAGGTGGTTCTTGATCGCATCGCTTTTGTCTGTCGGATTCTTGATGGCGACAATCCCAGCCACCTTTGCCAGGCGGCTGACAAGGGGTGGACTGAAATGGAAATGCGTCGTTCCTGGATTGTCGTAGACGACGATCGGCAGGCCACTTTCGCCCGCCACAGTGGAGAAATGTTCGAACACCTCGTCATCAGTAAGCGGGGTGTAGGAGGCGGCGGCAAGCAGCCCCGCGGCAGTTCCAAGGGCCTTGGCGTCTTGCGCGAGCCCCACGGCTTCATCGGTGCGCAGCCCGCCTACACCCACCACGACCGGCATTCGCCCCGCGGTTTCGTCCAAGGTCTCGGAGAGCGCCCGCCGCCGTTCCTCGCGCGACAGATACATGTAGGTGCCGGTGCTGCCGAGAAGACCGATGGAATCGACCTGAGCGGTGCCAAGCCGAGCAATCACCTGCGCAGGGCAACGGTATCGACGCGGCCGTCACGATTGCTCGGGGTGATGGGGAACGCGGAAAGACCGCTCAGGAATGCCATGGCAAGGCTCCAGATCTATGTGTGAGCGCAGAGGTGGCCGCACGCCAAGTCATCACAAGACGTCCAAAGCCCGCCGCAGATCAGCGATCAGGTCATCGGCGTCTTCAAGCCCCACCGAGAGACGCATGAGGTCCTCGCCGACTCCGTCGGCCAAATGGGCATCCTTGCGGATCGGCTGCCGAGCACGTGTGAGGCTTGCTGGATGATAGATGAGGCTGTCGGCATCGCCGAGGCTGACGGCGCGAGTGATCAGTTTGAGCCGGTCCATCATCCGGCGCGCGCCTTCGTATCCAGCGCGCAGGCCAAAGGCCAACATGCCCGACCCGTTGGACATCTGCTTTCGCGCCGTCACCTGATCAGGGTGCGAGTCGAGGAAGGGATAACTCACAAATGCCACCGCCGGGTGCGCCTCGAGTGCCTGAGCCACCGCAAGGGCTGTGGCGCTGTGCCGTTCCATGCGTAGCGTGAGCGTCTTCAGGCCGCGCAGGATCAGGAAGGCTGACATGGGCGAGAGCGCTGCGCCGGTGATGTAGCGCAAGCCCGTTTCGTGCAGCGTGCGGAGCGTTGGCGCGTCGCCCAGAAGCGCGCCCCCAAGGGCATCGCCATGACCGTTGATGTACTTGGTCAGCGAGTGGAGCACGATGTCGGCCCCATGTTCGAGTGGGCGCTGGAGCGCGGGGGAGGCGAAGGTGCTGTCGACTGCAACCTTTACACCGCGCGCGTGGGCGCGCTCGGCAATGGCAGAGATGTCGAGGATGCGGCTCAGCGGATTGACCGGGGTCTCGAAGAAAACCAGCCGCGTCCGCTGGGTGATCGCGGCATCGAGATTTTGGGGATCGGACAGATCGACCGCGACGACCTTGATGCCGAAGCGGGGGACCGCCTGTTCGACCATGGCAAGCGTGTTCGCATAAAGCGTCTTGTGGACGATGAGTTCATCGCCTTGGGACAGGAGCGACAGGATCAGTGTGCCGAAGGCCGCCATCCCCGAGGCAACAACCAGCCCCGCCTCGGCTCCTTCCAGATTGGCGAGCCGCTGCTCGAGGATCTCAGTCGTCGGATTGTATTCGCGCGCATAGAGCCGTCCACCAAGGGTGGCGGCCGCCTCGTTTGCTGCCACGCTTTCGAATCCATAGGTTGACGTCAGGAACACTGGCGGCTGGACGGCATTGGAAAAGTGGGCCGGATCGTAGCCATGATGGATCGCCCGGGTGGCAAATCCGGGACCGGTATGGTTGAGCGACCCAGTTGGAGCATCGGTTTCGGATTGATGGGAGCGGGTCATTCGGCCTCTGAGATCTTTCTTGGATTCCGAAAGATTGACGGCAAACTGGCCAATGTGAGATATCCAGTTGGCGATGAAAGAGATGGTCCAGTCTTCAAGTGCCGGTTTTGCAGCGCGCTCGCACGCGATGGGTGCACGCCAGATATACGAAGCCCTTCGCGAGCAAATCCTCGGCGGCGTCTACGAAACCGGCAGTCAGCTGCCATCCTCCCGGGCCCTGGCAAATGACCTCGGCGTTTCGCGAACCACGGTGACGGTCGCCTATGAGCAACTGGCTGCGGAAGGTTTCATCGAAGCCCGTCAAGGCGCGCGACCTCGCGTTGCATCTTCGTTGATCGGCCCTGAGACACGCCGCATGTCCGCGAAACGGGTCGGCCCGGTTCTTCTGTCCGCCTATGGGCGACGACTGCGCGCTACAACGCCCTGGCCAGATTATCTGCCGAATGCGCTAAAGGTCGATTTCCGCTATGGCGACTTGGCGCCGTCAGATTTCCCTGCATTGATCTGGAAACGCGCGATGAACGAGGCAATGGCGCAGCGCCCGTTGCGTCTTGCCTATGACGACCCTCGCGGCTCGCGCCGGCTGCGTCAGGCGCTCCAGGGCTATCTCTGGCGCGCCCGAACCCTGAGCTGCGACCTCGAGCAGATCATCATCGTCAACGGTTCGCAGCAGGGCCTCGACCTGTGCGCGCGCCTGCTTGTCGATCCCGCCGACCGCTTTGTCATCGAGGACCCGTGCTACAGGATGGCGCGTCAGGTCTTTGCCAGCACAGGCGCCTCGCCCATCCCGGTCACCGTCGACGAGGACGGGATGAAGACGGAGTTGCTGGCGGGGATTGGTGCACGACTGGCCTATGTCACGCCATCGCATCAGTTTCCGCTGGGCGGCGTCATGCCGATCACACGCCGCCACCAGCTTCTGGAATGGGCGCGGCACAACAGCGCCTATGTGATTGAGGACGACTACGACAGCGAATATCGCTACGACATCAATCCGGTCCCTCCGCTGCACAGCCTCCAGGACGACGGGGCTGTCATCTACCTCGGCACGATCTCCAAAACGCTCTCGCCGATGCTGCGCATAGGCTACCTCGTCGTCCCGCCGGAATTGCAGGAGGTCTTCGCAACCGCCAAACAATTCTCGGACCGGCATTCGCCGGTGGCTGAACAGGAGGCTCTGGCCTGTTTGATCGAAAGTGGCGGCTACGAAAGCCATGTGCGGCGTGTGCGCAGGCTGAACGGCGAGCGTCGGGAGACGTTGTTGGGCGCCTTGCGGCACAGCTTCGGCGATCGCATCGCTGTCCAGGGAGCAGAGGCCGGTCTGCACGTCGTCGTTTGGTTCGACGAACTGCCGCGATCGCGGGAAACGACCCTGGTCGAAGCCGCCCGAGGCGCGGGCCTGGGGCTACACCTGATCTCGCCCCTTTACGAGCGGCAGTCGGACGAAGGCCACATCGATCGCGTGGGGCTTGTCATGGGCTATGCCGCTTTGAGCATTCGGCAGATCGAGAAGGGCGTTGAGGTCCTGCGAGCGGTTGTCAAGCAGGTGCAAGACGCGTTGCCGGGACACGGTGGCTAAAACGGCGGGGACGTGGCGTGCTGGCGAGGATACCGACCCCTTAGGCTGAACCGCATTTCGTGCAAAGCCAACTGGACTGGGAAAACGCCATGCAACTGGCGCTGTTGATCAGGCCAGTTTTGCAGCAGGTTTCCACGAGACGAAGCTCCGACAGCGATGATGACCTGGCTAGGAAAGCTGCTTCATATCCATATCGCGCCTGCTGCCTCCTATGAAATGGAGGAGCTAGCGGAGGCGCAGCTTATTGCCGGCCAAGGCATTGTCGGAGATCGCTACTACCTGGGGACGGGGACCTATTCGGCGCGTCCCGACGTTCGCGAGGTGACGCTGATCGAAGCTGAAGTTCTGGAAGCCATCGCGCAGGGCGAACCCAGGATACCGGGCTTCAAGGCCAAGCTTGCGCCCGAAGATCACCGGCGCAATCTGACGACACGAGGCGCTCCGCTAGGCCATCTTGTCGGCAAACGCTTCCGGGTCGGGGAAACGATCCTTAGAGCGGCCCGGATGAATGTCCCGTGCAAGTATATCGAGGAGTTGCTGGGGCTTCCGGGTCTTTATGAGGGGCTTCTGAACCGCTCAGGCCTCAACTGCGCAATCGAGGTCGGGGGCGTGATCCGCCCCGGTGATCTGATCTTGCCCATCGACGAGTGAAACGCCATGGCCTCGCCGCGCATCATCATGAAGCTGACCGTGACCGCTGTCCGCAAGGAGCCGGGGGAAGTACTGGTCATCGGCCTCAAACACCCGCGCAAACCTGTGCTGCCGCCGTTCGAGGCGGGTTCTCACGTCGATGTTCATCTACCTGAAGGGAAGGTGCGTCAGTATTCTCTTTGCGGCGACCCGACCGAGCTCAGCCGCTACACCATCGCGGTGAAGCGCGAGAATGACGGCCGTGGCGGCTCGGCGTGGATCCACGAAACCATTGCCGTCGGCTCCACACTGCCTGTCTCCGCGCCACGCAACCATTTTGCGCTCAAGCCAGGCGAGGGGCCGACTTTGCTGCTGGCAGGGGGGATCGGGGTCACCCCGGTTCTGGCCATGGCGCGCGCGCTCACCCGGCAGGCCAAGCCCTTCGAGTTGCACTATTTCACCCGCAGCCGGGCGCTCACGCCACTCTTGCCGGTGATCGAGGGCGATCTTCCTGGCGGCAATGTTCGGCTCCATTTCGATGACGAGACGGCGACCCGGCAGGACATCGCCGCGCTGCTGGCGAACCGTTCGGCCGAGGCACAGGTTTACTATTGCGGACCGCCAGGATTCATGGCCGCCGTGGGGCGGGCGGCTGAACACTGGCCCGAGGGCACGGTTCATTTCGAAACTTTCCAGCCTCCCGACTTTGATGGCGCACCACCGGAACCATTCGTCATAGAACTCCGTGAGGGCAGGATGGTTGAGGTTTCGGCGCAGACCACGGCGCTCGCGGCTCTGCGCGCCGCCGGGGTGCCGTTACTGGCCTCATGCGAGAACGGGGTTTGCGGGACCTGCGAATGCGTTATCCTTAGTGGACAGCCGATCCATCGGGATTCCGTCCTGTCCAAAGACGCACGCGGCCACCGCTTCATCCCCTGCGTGTCACGCGCGACGGGCGTGCTGAAGCTCGATCTTTGACGATCTACTCTGGGAGGCATCGGTCCGACCGCTGATTTTCGGGGAAGTGAATGATGACGAAACTTGCATGTTTGAACGAGATCGAGCGCTGCGCTTCTTGGCTCGCAGCCTGGACGATCCACCACGCCAACCACGTCCGCGGGGGAGATGAGATCAGGGTCGGCGGCCATCAGGCTTCTTCCGCCTCCCTGAGCACGATCATGACTGCACTCTACGGATCGGTGCTGCGCCCGCAGGACCGGGTGGCGGTCAAACCTCACGCGGCGCCGATCTTCCACGCACTCCAGTATCTCGCCGGCAACCAGACCCGTGAAAAGCTCATGAACTTTCGCGGCTACAAGGGCGCCCAAAGCTACCCTTCGCGGACCAAAGACATCGACGATGTCGATTTCTCGACCGGGTCGGTGGGTCTCGGCGCGCGCAGACGCTGTTTTCCTCGCTGGTGCAGGACTACGTCTTGGCCCATGGCTGGATGAAGGACCGCCCCGAGGGTCGGATGATCAGCCTGATCGGCGATGCCGAAATGGACGAGGGCAACATCTACGAAGCCCTGATCGAGGGCTGGAAGCACGGGCTACGGAACTGCTGGTGGATCGTGGACTACAACCGCCAGTCGCTCGACGCCGTGATCCGGAGGGCCTCTGGCAGCGGTTCGAGCAGATTTTCCGTAATTTCGGCTGGGATGTGATGATCCTGCGCCATGGTGCTCTGCAAGAGGCAGCCTTCACTGAGCCGGGGGGCGAGAAGCTGCGCGAGTGGATCGAGCGGTGTCCCAACCAGCTCTATGCGGTGCTGACCTTCCAGGGAGGCGCGGCCTGGCGCAAGCGGCTCCTCGACGAGATCGGAGATCAGGGGCCGGTCGCCGCCCTGATTGAACGCCGCTCCGACGACGCGTTGCAGGCACTCATGACGAACCTTGGCGGGCATGACATGCCGAGCCTCCTCGAAGCCTTCGAAGCGGCTTCCAGGCATGACCGACCCGTCTGCTTTATCTGCTACACCATCAAGGGCTACGGTCTGCCGCTTGCCGGACACAAGGACAACCATGCGGGACAGATGACGCCTGCGCAGATGGAAGGTTTCCGCCGGCAAATGGGCGTCAAGCCGGGTGAGGAGTGGGACAAATGGGCCGCCGCCACCCTGCCGGAAGCGGAGCTTGACGACCTCCTCGCCAAGGCGCCGTTCTTCAGTGAGGGGCGTCGGCGGTTGTCGGCGCCGTCGGTGCCGGTGCCCGCAACCCTTCCGTTGCCGGGACAGCCCGGCAAGCCGCTGTCGACCCAGATGGGCTTCGGCCAGATCCTGAACGACATCGCACGCGAGCGCAGTCTGCTTGCCGAACGCATCGTCACCACCTCGCCCGATGTGACGGTCTCGACCAATCTCGGTGGCTGGGTCAACCGGCGCGGCCTTTTTGGCCGCGAGACCATGGCCGACACCTTCAAGGCCGAACGCATCCCCTCCACCTACAGTTGGGAGTTCGGACCGAAGGGGCAGCACCTGGAACTCGGGATCGCAGAGTCAAACCTGATGATCATGCTCGGGGCGCTCGGACTATCGCATTCGATCAACGGCGTCCGTCTGCTGCCGATCGGGACGGTCTACCACCCGTTCATCTATCGTTCCGCCGATCAACTGAATTATGCCTGCTACCAGGACGCGCGTTTCATGCTGGTCGCCACGCCCTCCGGCGTGACGCTGGCGCCGGAGGGCGGGGCGCACCAATCGATAGGCACCCCGCTGATCGGCATGGCGCAGGATGGGCTTTGCGCCTTCGAACCGGCCTTCGTCGACGAGCTGTCCGTGATCATGCGCTTCGCGTTCGATTACATGCAGCGCAACGGCGAAGGAGATCCGGACGAGACGACATGGCTGCGTGATCAGACCGGAGGGTCGGTCTATCTGCGCTTGTCCACCCGGCCGCTCGAGCAGCCGCTGCGCGACATGAGGCCGGACCTGGCACGGGATATCGTCAATGGCGCCTATTGGCTGCGACCGCCTGGGCCGAACGCCAGCGTGGTGATCGCTTATCAAGGCGTTGTCGCGCCGGAGGCGATTGCAGCGACGGGGCTTCTGGCAGAGGACCGGCGCGACGTCGGGCTGATGGCAATCACGTCAGCGGACCGGCTGAACGCGGGCTGGCAGGCAGCGGAGCGTGCCCGCCAGCGCGGAACGACCGGCGCCCTTAGCCACGTCGAGCGGATGCTGGCGCCGCTGTCGCGAGATTGCGGGATCGTTACCGCAATTGATGGTCACCCGGCGACGCTTGCGTGGATCGGCGGCGTGAACGGGCATCGCGTCAAGGCGCTTGGGGTCGAGCACTTTGGTCAGACCGGCACGATTGCGGACCTCTACCGTCACCACGGCCTAGACACCAACGCCATCGTACATGCGGCACAGGCGGTCAGTGCGGGATCGGCTATTCGCTACCGGAAGGCGCTGCCCTGACCATGAGCTACCGGGTCGTCCGTGGCCGGTACGGATCGGCTGGTTCCACGGGCGTTCCGGTTCGAATGCTCGATATCAAGCGGCAAAAGGAGGCATTCATGAGTATCGCGCCCGATGAGCATGAGAAGGTGATGACGTTCGACGACATCGAGCTCAGCCCGCAGAAAGAGATCGTCCGGGTGTTCTACAAGGACATGTGGGATCACGCGGCCGTCGACTTGATCCCGGCAATCTTTCATGAGGGGTTCACTTTCCGCGGGTCGCTCGGCCCGGTTCTCGTGGGGCACAGTGCGTTCGCTGACTATGTCAGATGGGTGACAAGCTCTCTCGATCACTACACATCCGACATCCTGGAAATGGTCGGGGAGGGAAATCGGGTCGCAGCGAAGCTCCGCTTCCACGGAATCCATCGCCGTCCGCTGTTCGGTCGCGCCCCCACCGGTCGGCACGTGTGGTGGGACGGCATGCCGATCTTCACATTCGAGGACGGCAAGGTGAGAGACCTCTGGGTGCTGGGCGACATTCACGGGCTGATTAGCCGGATCGACGGCATCGCGCACGAGCAACCGGAGTTCCGCGCGGCGTCGACCGGGGCTGACCCTTCAACCGCGTCATCACGTAGTCCCAGGGATCGATGAAGATGCGCCGGCTCATCGTCTGTGGAGCAATTGCCGTTCAGCAGGAACCACGGCCAGCAATGGGGCGGGTGGACACGCATCCGCGATTTGCCCCACGCATCCTGCGGTGTTCCACGCATGAGAGTGATGGCTGCAGGTCTCGCTGCCGTCGCATTCGGTGCGGGCGACTTTCTTGGCGGTGCCGCCCGGGGTGCCGAAGCCACGCGTCTTGCCCGTGCGGCCTCAGCATTGCCGCCGTGGCCAGCCTTCTCGATGGAATTGCAAACCTGTTGCTGATGGTGGCTTTCGCCACCGAGGATTGGCCGAAACCGCGGCCGTCGCCTCGCTCTACCCGGTCGCGACGATCGTGCTGGCCATTAAGGTTCTGCGCGAGCGGCCTTCAATGACACAGGGAATCGGTCTGCTTTTGGCCATTCCTGCCGTCTTCCTTCTCAGATCCACCTAAGGAGGTGCTCCATGCAACTCGAAACCAAAGCGATACATGCGGGTCGAGGTGTCGATCCTTTCACCGGCGCCGTCACGATCCCCTTCCATCCCAGTACGACCTTCGAACGGAGTGCGGACGGTGGCTACCCGTCGGGCCCGACGCGGAACGCCTTCGAAACGGCGATGGCCGCGCTTGAAGGAGGTCACGCCGCTGTCGCCTTCTCGTCTGGCATGGCCGCCATTACGGCGGTGTTCGAGGCGCACCCCCGCAAGGGCAATCGCATTGTCGTGCCGGACGACATGTATTTCGGCATCCGATCGCTGATTGACGAAACCGATATCGGAAGCCGGTTCGATTTCGTCGCCGTCGACATGCGCGACCTGGACGCGCTGCGCACGGCCGTGGGTGCCGCCCCCACGGGCCTTGTGTGGATCGAGACCCCCTCGAACCCGCTCATCCGTATCGTGGATATCCGGGCGGCTTGCGGCATAGCGCACGAGGCCGGTGCGATTGCGGTGGTTGACAACACCTGGGCGACGCCCGTCCTCCAGCGCCCGTTCGAATTGGGGGCCGATGCCGTGATGCATTCGGCAACGAAATACATAGGTGGCCATTCCGATATGATGGCTGGGGTCGTCGTCTTGCCGGACGCCGCGTCTCTGGAACGCCCCCTGCGCATGATCCAGCGGCACAAGGGAAGCATCGCGGCTCCCTTCGACTGCTGGCTGGCACTTCGTGGGCTGCAGTCTTTGCCGGTTCGCATGCGAGCCCACTGTCACGGCGCCCAGAAAGTCGCCGAAGCGCTGGGCAAACATCCGGCAGTCGAAAGTGTTCTCTTTCCGGGCCTGCCCGATGACCCGGGCCATGAGTTGGCCGGGCGGCAGATGTCTGGCTACGGTGCCATGCTTTCCTTAATCGTTCGAGGCGGCGCCGAGGCAGCCATGACGGTCGCTGGGCGGCTCAATCTTGTGGTGCGGGCCACGAGCCCTGGGGGCACGCATTCGCTGATGGAGCATCGGGCCTCTGTAGAAGGACCAAGGTCGATTGCTCCGGCGGGGTTGCTGCGCGTCTCGGTCGGGCTCGAGCACCCCGCAAGACATAATCGACGATCTCTACCAGGCCTTGTCCACGGCCGAATGATGGAATTATCCAGCGCATGGTGCGGCATGCACCACGCCGATGCCAGAAGATCTGGACGCTCGACAAGCACCTTTCTTCATACATTTCCCGAACGACCCGCAGCGCAAAGCCTCCCCAAAGAAAAGAGCTCCCATGTCTTTCACGCCATTGATTGACCCCGAGATCAAGGCCCGCTACCCGGATTTTCATCTGATCAGCATTGTGGTGCGGAACGCTGAAATCGACGTGCCGGATGCACAGGCGTTGAACGACACGATTGCGGCGGCGGAACAGGCGGCGCTTCGCGATGACGCCCAAAGGGACGCGCATCTTGCGGCGTGGGCCGTTGCCTACGAGGCTTTCGGCACAAAGGCCAATCGAACGCCGTGCTCGGCCGCCGCGCTTCTCAAGCGGGTGCGGAAAGATGGCTCTCTCCCGCGGATATCCCCGCTGGTCGATGCCTACAATGCCGTCAGCGTGTTGTATGGCGTTCCGATTGGCGGGGAGGATCTCGATCTCTACCAAGGGGTCCCGAGACTTTTAATTGCGAAGGGAGCGGAGCCATTCGACACGATCCAGCAAGGTGAAATGGTAACCGAGCATCCCGAACCGGGCGAAGTCATCTGGTGCGATGATGCCGGTGTCACGTGCCGCCGCTGGAACTGGCGGCAGGGGCGGCGCACCATGGTCACGGTCGATACCCGCGCCATGTGGCTCGTGCTGGAAGCCCTCGGCCCAATGTCAGCTAAACAGATGACGGCCATCGGAGAGCATCTGATGGGACTTATCCAAGCGTTGTGCCCGGGTGCGCGAATCGAAACCGCGCGGATCGACGAGTCCACTACATCTCGTGTCCCTTAGGGCATGGCCCCACCTTTCGGAAAAACACCCCACTCAGCCCTGTCCAGATCTGGCGCTCCTTGCTCGCTCCGCTGACCTACACAGTTGATTGCGAACGACCCAGAACGGCTCTCGAAAACGAGCGTCGAATGAAATCAGATCACCGTTTGTTCTCCTTAGCGTTGTTTGGCGTACTTTTATCGCGATGCCCTCTGATACGCTGGCTGCAATAGCCGCAATCCTCCGGGCAGCCGCCTGTCTTGATGCTGAGAAGCCGGCTGAGCTGGACCTTGTTGGGATCGAATTCTGGCGGTGCACGGTCTGCGCAAGAAAGAGGAAATTGTTGAAGGGGGCATCGTGAAGTGCCTGAGCCCAGGAGAATGAGCCTGGCGATATCTGCGGTTGTGTCGGCCATGTGTACGCGCGCTGCCGCCGCCAGCAGGTCGGTCTGGGTGATCAGCCCAATAATGCGTCGCTCGGCATCGACGATGACCACGGCATGGCGGCGGCCGTCGGTGAGCACCGGCAGCAGGCTCATCGCCGGCGTATCGGGAGAGGCGGTGCCAGCCTTCGACATCACAGCCCTCACCGTGTCGGTCGCCTTCGTCAGCTCGCGCAGGCCAACTACACCGACCAGCCCGCCCTCGGGGTCGGTCACCGGCAGCGTCCGGATGTTGTGATCGAGCAGCAAATGACGCGCCTGGTCGGCAGGCGCATGTTCATCGACCGAAATCACATCGCGCGACATGATGTCCTCGCACAGCAGGGTCCGGGGGGAGCGCACCATCGCCTGCAACTCGACCTGCCGCAGCAGCCGCTCGAGATCGTTGCGGTCGATATCGAAGGTTTCCTCCAGCGCGCCGAGCGCGGCATCGATGTCCTCGGGCTGGAAGCCGACCCGCTCCCGCGCCGGCGGATCGATGGTGCCATGCGTGCTTTTAAGGGCGGGGGCTGCCACATGCGGATAGTTGCGCCGCGACAGTTTATGGATGCCGTAGCCGAGTGCGACCAGCACGATCGAGTTCAGCGCTACCGGAACGAAGGGAAACAGCAAGCCCGAGCTGAAGACGGCCGGTCCGCCGAACACCGCGGTTAAGGCGGCGGCGCCGCCCGGCGGATGCAGGCAGCGCGCGAATGACATAGCGGCGATGGCCAGCGCCACCGCAATGCCGGTAGCAAGGACGGGTTCATGCACGAAATGCGCCACGATCACCCCGACCAGCGCCGAAATCGTGTTGCCACCGATAATCGACCAAGGTTGCGCCAGCGGGCTTGAAGGCACGGCGAAGAGCAGCACGGCCGATGCTCCCATTGGAGCAACCAGCAGTGCGACATGTGGGCCAGACCCGTTCGCCAGCGCACTGATCACGCCAGTCAATGCGATGCCGATCATGGCCCCGATGCAGGCGAGCAGCCGCTCGCGCAGCGTTGCACCGGCAAGGATCGGAACAAAGAGACGAAACGCCATGGCATACCCTTGGGCGAGTGGTCGGAACTCCGCGGTCCGCAATGCAGGCAAAGCCACAGATTTGGAAGTTAAGCCAATTCGGAAAGTCGGCTCACGGGGGAATACTTTTGCGCGAAGCGGCCATTCCCAAATGGGTGCAGACATTTTGATCAGCCAGAGGGGCGGACGGCACGCTGATCCGCTCGAGCGCAGCAAGAGGCCAGGGGCTACCGTGCCGCAGGCAGCCGGAAATGGGGATGGTCGCAAGTCGAGCTGGGATGGACACGAAGGAATTCAGAGGCTTCGAAAAGCGTGCTGACAATGTCGGCATGGCAAGACAAATCAGGCCGTTGTCGCTCCACTTCCGAGGCGCACTCCAGCGGAGTACGGCTTCTACGCGGTGCTTGGTCTGCCTGTCCTTGCCACCATCGGATTCGTTGGCGTCATGCTGAAACGTCCACCTGTGGCCGCTGAGAAGACGACTGCCAGTGCCGTCGTGGAACCGCCATATGACGGCGGCCTGGTTACAGAGCCGGCTCGTGTCGATCGGGCGGGGGAGCCTGATGTGACGTAGATGGTCGAGAGAGTGGCCAATGAAGGTGCTGGCATCGTCAACGTGATCAGGCCATGTAGCGGTAACACAACCGTTACCACGAGTCTCTCAGGCGTTCGATGAGGCGGGAAAATCCGATCGCCAGACCAAGCGCGATTCCGCCACACTGCCACACACGAAACCGATCAGGTCACGTTCCAGGCTCGCCAGAAGATTGGAGCCGAGGCCACCTCGGCTGAACTCTGCCATGCCGCGGGCCGCCACCTGTTCCAGCCGCGGTAGAAAACGTGGGTCAGCAGCGCCGGCATGGGCGAGCAACTCCCAAATCGCGAGCAGCGCCATCGGCACCGCAAGCGGCCGCAGATGTCGGCCGATGAAGCGGAAGGGCGGCGGTGCGATGGAAGCGCCGTGCGACAGCCTATCCCGACCTGCAATCGTGATCAGGCTCATCATGGGTCTCCGGACGCCAGCGTTGCAGATGGTTTTAGGCAAGCGTGAGCAGGCCGTGGATCACCAATCCGGTCAGGCCGACCACGATCATGGCCGAAAGAACGAGTTCCAATTGAAAGAGCTGACGACCATAGGCCATCAGGTATCGGAGCCCTTCGAACGATGCGATGAGTTCTACCGCAACCAGGGTCTGCCAGCCGTTGGCAAGGCCTTCTCGCAGCCCTGTAAAGATCGACGGCGCGGCGGAAGGCAGCACGATCGTCGTGAGTTTCGACCAGCGGCTGAACGAAAGCACACGGCCAGACCCCGTCTCACGACGACGCCGTTGCGCTTCGCCGCCATCAGGCTGGGTAGAGGACTTGCACGTCTAAAGCTGTCGATCATGCTCGGCACACGAAAAAGGGCGACCTCTCGGCCGCCCTTTCCGTATCTGAAGACTGATGGACTTCTTAGAAATCCATGCCGCCACTCAAGCCCGCTTGCGGGCTTGAGCATTATCAGTTCATCGGCGTGCTGATGGATTTCCTTAGAAATCCATGCCGCCCATGCCGCCCATGCCGCCGCCGCCCATGCCGCCTGGCATGCCGCCGCCAGCCGACTCCTTCTTCGGAGCCTCCGCGATCATGGCTTCGGTGGTGACCAGCAGGCCGGCGACCGAGGCCGCGTCCTGGAGAGCCGTGCGCACGACCTTGACCGGATCGACGATGCCCATGGCGATCATGTCGCCATATTCGCCGGTCTGGGCGTTGAAGCCGAAGGTCGGGCCCTTGTTCTCGAGGATCTTGCCGGCAACGATCGATGCTTCCGCACCGGCGTTGGCCGCGATCTGGCGAGCCGGAGCCTGCAGCGCGCGACGCACGATGCTGATGCCCGCGGTCTGGTCGGAGTTGGCGCCGGTGACGGTGATGGCCAGCGAAGCGCGCAGGAGCGCGACGCCGCCGCCAGGAACGATGCCTTCTTCGACGGCCGCGCGGGTCGCGTTGAGGGCGTCATCGACGCGGTCCTTCTTTTCCTTGACTTCGATCTCGGTCGCACCGCCGACGCGGATGACGGCAACGCCGCCCGCCAGCTTGGCGAGACGTTCCTGCAGCTTCTCCTTGTCATAGTCCGAGGTGGTCTCCTCGATCTGCTGCTTGATCTGGGCGACGCGGCCCTGGATCTCGGCCTTCTTGCCGGCGCCGTCGACGATGGTGGTGTTCTCCTTGGAGATCGACACCTTCTTGGCGCGGCCGAGCATGTTGAGGCCAACATTCTCGAGCTTGATGCCGAGGTCTTCGGAAATGACCTGGCCACCGGTGAGGATGGCGATGTCTTCCAGCATGGCCTTGCGGCGATCACCGAAGCCGGGCGCCTTGACGGCGGCGATCTTCAGGCCGCCACGCAGCTTGTTGACGACCAGCGTGGCAAGAGCCTCGCCTTCGACGTCTTCCGAGATGATGACCAGCGGCTTCGAGGTCTGCACGACAGCCTCGAGGATCGGCAGCATGGCCTGCAGGTTGGAGAGCTTCTTCTCGTGGAGAAGGATGTAGGCGTCTTCCAGATCCGCAACCATCTTGTCGGCGTTGGTGACGAAGTAGGGCGAGAGATAGCCGCGGTCGAACTGCATGCCTTCGACGACTTCGAGTTCCGTCTCAGCAGTCTTGGCTTCCTCGACCGTGATGACGCCCTCGTTGCCGACCTTCTGCATCGCTTCGGCGATCATCGAGCCGACCGAAGCATCGCCGTTGCCGGCGATGGTGCCGACCTGGGCAACCTCTTCCGAGGTCCTGATCTTCTTGGCGTTCTTGATCAGCGTCGCAACGACGTCGGTTACCGCGAGGTCGATGCCGCGCTTCAGGTCCATCGGGTTCATGCCGGCGGCAACCGCCTTGTGGCCTTCCTGGACGATCGACTGCGCCAGAACGGTCGCGGTCGTGGTGCCGTCGCCGGCGATGTCGTTGGTCTTCGAAGCAACTTCGCGGACCATCTGCGCGCCCATGTTCTCGAACTTATCTTCAAGCTCGATTTCCTTGGCGACGGTGACGCCGTCCTTGGTGATGCGCGGTGCGCCGAACGACTTGTCGATGACAACGTTGCGGCCCTTGGGGCCGAGCGTGACCTTCACTGCGTCGGCGAGGATGTTGACGCCGCGCAGCATGCGCTCACGGGCATCGCGAGAAAATTTTACGTCTTTGGCAGCCATTTTTAGCTCCTGGCAAGGGCTTGAATTGAGCCCGAAGATTTAAGTGACGGTGAGGCCGATATTCAGCCGATGATGCCCATGATGTCGGCTTCCTTCATGATCAGAAGGTCTTCGCCATTGAGCTTGACTTCGGTGCCCGACCACTTGCCGAACAGGATGCGGTCGCCGGCCTTGACGTCCAGCGGGACGAGCTTGCCGACCTCGTCACGGGCGCCGGAACCGACGGCGATGATCTCGCCTTCCTGCGGCTTTTCCTTCGCCGTATCGGGGATGATGATCCCGCCGGCGGTCTTCGCTTCGGACTCGACGCGGCGAACGACCACGCGGTCATGCAGCGGCCGGAAATTCGACTTTGCCATTTTTGGATTTCCCTGGTGCGGATGTTGAACGGTTCTCCGTTGCCGGAGCGTGGTTAGCACTCACCAGAAGCGAGTGCTAACGCGGCAGTGAGATAGGCCGTAGGCTCCTGCTAGTCAAGACGGAAGAGGGACGGGCGAAGAGCAAAAGAGCGTGGAAGCACCGAGCCTTTTACGTGGACCGACGTCGGAGATCGGACATGGATGGGGCGGCTCACCATTTGTAATTGAAGGCTTTGTTAATTTGGCACGATCGGTGAGCGGATGATCCGCAAACGTTACGCGCGACCGATATAATGAGAGGTGAGCGCCATCAGGATTCCTGCGTTAACGGTCCACTCGGTCTTTACGGTGTGGCCGCCGCGCGGGCGCCAGGACTCCGGCCACCCGATAGTCACCGCAAGAACTGGCTGCGCATCGCCGCTGAAGGCGCCAGGATGGACATTCTGCTGAATTTTACCTGCGGCGCTGTTTCATGGACGCGCTTTGGCCCCCCATTTTTTGTTGCCCGCCTCGGCTCATGCGGGGCGTGGCGTTCTGGGAGGATTTGCTCACCATGGGTTCATAGTGGCGGCGCAACCGTCCGGTGAGCGCCTCACCTGAGGCTACATGGCGGTCGTGGAGATTGCCTCAGAAGCGGCGCCCAATCGGAAACCTTAGCACCTCCGCGTTTTGGCGTGGCTGCTTGAACTCTTCGACGGCAACCGCCTCAATTAGCAGGTCCAAGGCTTCGCGTCCCCTTCGACTCATCGGGTCATCGCCACAAAGGTAGTCATACGCTCGATCTAAATGCACTCGAGCGGCGGAAAAATCGCTTGTCATAGGACCCTCTCTACCCGCCCGCATTGCCGTCTACGAGGTGAAGGTCGCGCAATCGTCAATATCTACAGACAAATTTGAATTAAATCGGAGATGATCGGGGGATTAGCCAGGACGTCACCCACGGTGACTGAACCGGTCGACATCGACGCCGAGGTCTCGGCATTCCTCGCGCGGCTGGAAGCCGAAGTCCCCTGACATGATGCCGCCGTCGAGCCCGCCGACGATCACTCGCTGGCGCTCGGTCGGATCGTAAATGCCGAGCACCCCGTTCCGAGACAACCTCTGACCGGCGTCATTCGATGCAGACGCGCGGAACCGGCCCGATTTTGCGGCGTAGAGCCAGAGGCGGCCGCCAGGTCCCAGGCCGGTTGGCTCCAAATCGCGCTAGGTCGTGTGGATCAGGTTTGTCCACGCCACTTAGCTATACTCGGGGGGGGGCGATAATGCCATCGAAGAAGAAATGGCGCAGGTTACTGGGTACCGATCCGTCGGAGCACCAATCCCGCCCGCAGCGCGGTTCGCAGCCATCTCGACCGATTGGTGGACTCCTGACTGCGGGATTTAAGGAGCTTTTCCTCGCCTATAGCTAAATGGAAACGCGCCGATCCCCCCGATTGGGCCAACCTCGGCCCAACCCACTGGACTCCAGAGCGAAAGGAGCGCGTGCGGCTCGAGCGACTTGCGAGGAAAAGGAAATGGCGCCTCGGCATGACTGACTCCGACTGCCTGAACGCCGGCATCGCCTTTCAGTGCGGGCAAGGGGAGCGTTCCGGTGGCCAGTGCTGCCTTGCTGGAATGAAGCAGGTGGGCTGTTCTAGCAACACGGTTGAGTGCCCTGGGTGCCAACAATGAACAAATGCGCAGGAACGCTCGATCCGGCGCCTTCGGCAGGCCTGAGACCCTACAACCTGTGCAAGTGCACAGGTAGCGAAGTGCGTGCAGGTTCGAGCACAATGGGCGTCGGCGCAATTTCCATGCCGACCACCAACGGAGATATCTGCGAGACCAGCAACATGCGACTAATGAAAGCGAGCGAGATTCCCGCCTTCGTCGACGAGGGATCGAGGCTGGCTGCGATATCTGTGCGATCGGTCACTTAGGCTATTCACTGGGCGATGTTGACGGGAAGGTACCCTGGCGCAAGGCTGATCTGCCGCGACCGTTTCAGGTCGTCGTAAAATATCGCAATCTGTTCGGCGGCGAACTCCTCGCCGTAAATATTGAGGTTAGCCTCGTCATTGAGCCGCAGCGAACGCTCGTCGAGATTGGCAGAGCTGCGTGGTGGCGGACTACGGATCTCGCGCCAATATTATGAAATCCATCGGCTCATGGAGTCCGAAACCGGCCGCCGGGCGATCGCGAACAAGGAACTTGGCGCCGACTGCGTGGCTCATGCTCGCATGTTTTTCAACCGCAAGGACTACGACCTTGCGTCAGCCTAACCGCCGACCTTCGCCCTGCTGCCGCTTGACGAAATGGTTGACACCCTCCGGCGAGACTATGTTGCCATGACCGCAATGATCTTTAGGCCTGTGCCGAATTTCGACTTGGTGCTCGGGAGCGTCCGACGGTTGGAAACCCTGTTGAACGCGCCAGAAAGCTGACGTCCAGCCTCCCGCATGTTCGCCATCTGTGCTCGAAAAGTAGCATAAAGGTGCAGTGTGGAACCGCAGTCGGCTTGGTATTCTCAATTCAGGCAACTGAGCGTGAATTGGCGCCCGGCGTGACCCCGCCCCATCAAGATTCAAGGGCTTATTGTGCCGATAGGCGCCGAGACCCGACCCCGGTTCACGGTCGAGACGCTATTGTGCCACGAAGCCGTCGGACGTGCCTAGCAGGAAATCAAACTAGCGGGTGGCGAGCTGCAAAAAAAGCCCGCTGCGGGAGGAGGTGCAGCGGGCTCTCTATTTGGGCGAACTCGGGAGGAGGTGAGCCCGCTGTTTGTCAGCATCGCATCTGGGAGGAGTAGATGGCCGACAATAAAAAGTTACCGGCATCCGGTCGGCTTCGCAATGCACAATAACTTTATCGCACGTGCGAAAACGTCGCAGCCCTATCGGCCCGCGGGTGGGCTAGGCGCTCGACCGTCGGTGAAAGTAACGCAAGGCAAAACGAGCTGGCCACGTCCGAGATTGCGCTTTGGCCTCGGCGCTGACCGCCCCGCCCCATTTTGATCCCGTGGTGGAACGGAGATGTCCGGAAGTAAGATGCTATGTTGGCGCCGATTGATTGGGTTCACCTTGTCCTGAAAGCGCAATCTATGCGCAGCCCATCTTCATGACAACGAACTCGATCAGCTGCCGCACCGATTGGTGGCGGCCCGAGGGATATACAAGGTTCAGGCCTCCGCCCTTGCGTGCAAGTTCAGGCAGGACGTGGGCCAGCCGGCCGGCGCGGATGTGCGACGCCGTCATCGCGTCTGGCAGCAGGGCGATCCCCAGTCCGGAAAGTGCCGCGCTGAGCTCGGCATGCGGGCCTTTGACCGCCAGCCTGCCATTCGCGCCGATAGATTGCTGCGGCGGATTTTCGCTTTTGGCAGCTGAACAATGCCTATCAATCTTGTCATCGCACCTAGTCGCACGTAGAGGCCGTTCGAATTCTCATCGCTCGGCGCGATGTTTGGTCCGTCTGCCCAAAGAGCGGAGCAAAGCCATTGACACCCACGAAGTTGCTGATTGGGCAGATCGCTGTCGTATTCGCAATTGTCATTCTTGGCGTGTGGACTGCAACCCAATGGTGCGCCCACATGCTCTCCTATCAGCCGCCACTCGGCGCGCCATGGTTTGTGACAGTCGGCTGGCCGATCTACCAACCGTGGAAACTGTTCGAATGGTGGTTCCAATTTGACGCCTATGCGCCTGAGGTCTTCGACAAGGCCGGCATGCTTGCCGGAGCCAGCGGGTTCCTGGGCTGTGCCGCCGCGATAGCTGGCTCCCTCTGGCGCGCACGGCAGCGGGGGTTGGTCACCACCTATGGGTCCTCACGATGGGCCGCGACTCGGGAGGTCGAGAACGCAGGCCTCTTTCAGCCGGCCGGCGTTTTCCTTGGCGAACTGAAGGATCGCTATCTGCGCCATGATGGACCGGAACACGTCATGGCCTTTGCGCCGACACGTTCGGGCAAGGGGGTCGGACTGGTTGTTCCGACGCTTCTTTCCTGGACCGGCTCGGCCGTCATTCACGACATCAAAGGCGAGAACTGGCAGCTGACCTCCGGCTGGCGATCAAAGTTCTCGTACTGCCTTTTGTTCAATCCGACCGATCCGAGATCGGCGCACTACAACCCGCTGCTGGAAGTGCGCAAAGGTCCAGATGAGGTCCGGGACGTTCAGAACATCGCAGACATTCTCGTCGATCCGGAAGGCGCGCTGGAGCGGCGGAATCATTGGGAGAAGACCAGTCATTCACTCCTAGTTGGCGCCATCTTGCACGTGCTCTACGCCGAAGAGGAAAAGACACTTGCCCGTGTCGCCACCTTCCTGTCGGACCCGCAACGCTCGTTTGCCGCAACACTGCTGCGGATGATGACCACCAACCACCTCGGCACGGCGGATAGGCCTCAGGTCCACCCCGTAGTCGCTTCGGCGGCCCGCGAGGTACTGAACAAGTCGGAGAACGAGCGTTCAGGCGTTCTCTCGACCGCCATGTCGTTCCTCGGGCTCTATCGCGATCCAACCGTGGCCGCGGCAACATCGGCCTGCGACTGGCGCATTGCGGACCTGACGGATGCCGAGCGACCGATGTCGCTCTATCTGGTCGTGCCGCCATCGGATATCTCGCGCACCAAGCCACTGGTGCGACTGGTGCTCAACCAGATCGGAAGGCGACTGACGGAACGGCTGGAAGGTGACCCGAAGAAAAGCCGTAAGCACCAACTTCTCATGATGCTGGACGAATTTCCGGCGCTGGGACGGCTCGATTTCTTCGAGACCGCGCTGGCCTTCATGGCGGGTTACGGCGTCCGCGCCTATCTGATCGCGCAATCGTTGAACCAAATCTCCAAGGCATATGGCGAGAACAACGCCATTCTCGACAACTGCCATGTGCGCATTGCCTTTTCCTCAAACGACGAGCGCACGGCCAAACGCATCTCGGACGCGCTCGGTACCGCGACGGAACTCAGATCGATGCGCAACTATGCCGGCCATCGGCTGGCGCCCTGGTTGTCCCACGTCATGGTAAGCCGCCAAGAGACCGCTCGCCCCCTGCTGACGCCGGGCGAGGTGATGCAGTTGCCGCAGGCTGACGAACTAATCCTGGTTTCGGGATTGCCGCCGATTCGCGCCAAGAAGTTGCGTTATTACCAGGATCCGAATTTCACGGAGCGAGTGCTGCCTTCGCCGGTGCTGCGCGACGGTGCCTACGCGGATCGGCCTACGTCGCGCCGGGACGATTGGAGCGGACAGGTGCGCGGCGTGGATCGGCGTCTTGCTGGCGACGACGACAGTGCCGGTGCGGCAATCGAAGACGGAGGTGTCCAGCAGCAGCGCCACCCGGGCCTGCCCGAAGAACAGACCATCGTCGCCCAGGAGCCTGATCAGGGCGATCTGTTCACGCCCGCAGACGATGACTGCGAGGCGCTCGCCGACAAGCGCGTCATGGATCGGGTTTCCATCGCGGCGCGCGCCTATGGCATCAATGAAGGAATGGGCGAAGACAAGGACATCGTGCCCGGCTTCTGAGCTCCGCTGCACAGGCGCATTTCAGCGTAGATAACGGCCGTAAGAAATTTCGGGGATCTCGACGATGCTTATTCCCGCCGCCGGCGCAGCAGCGCCGGCCAGTTGGAACGAGCCGCATGAAGCCGCACCGCATTCGTCATCAGTTTCTGCTTGAACCCGAATTGAGCGAGAAGCTGGAGAAGCTCAGCCGTAATCCCTCGACCACCAAATCAGCGGTCGTGGCGAAGGCGGTTGAGGCCTTTATCGAGCGGCGTGGCGAGAATGAGCTCGACCAGCGCTATGGCAAGAGGCTCGACCGTCTTTCCCGCGACCTCGGTCACGTCAGGCGCGATGTCGAGATGATCCTGGAGAGCCTGGCGCTCTTCATCCGCTTTTCGATCACGCTTCATGCGCACACGCCTGTCCCGGACAGGGCCACGCAGGCGATTGCCCAGGAGCGCTTCGACAAATTCGTCGAGCAGGTCGGCCGCCAGATCGCTTCCGGGAAACGGTCGCTTGGTGGCGACAATGGCGGGGGAGGGGAACAATGAGTTCTCATCCGGAAGCCGACCATCGCCGCCGTGCCATGCTGCGCACTGCCATGGGGCCGGCGATCACCGAAGCCCTTGCCGAACCATCCGTCATTGAGGTGATGGTCAATCCCGATGGTGCGCTGCGGCTCGACCGGCTGGGAGAGGGTCGGGTCAATACCGGCGTGCACATGCACCCTTCCGAGGCAGAACGCATCATCCGCCTGGTCGCATCCCATGTGCGCGCCGAGGCGCACGCGGATAACCCGATTGTCAGTGCCGAATTGCCATCGGGCGAGCGCTTCGAGGGGCTGTTGCCACCTGTCGTGCTGGCGCCATGCTTTGCCATCCGTAAGCCTGCGGCAAAACTCTACACGCTGGCCGACTATGTCGCGGACCGGATCATGCTGCCGCTGCAGGCCGATGCGTTGAAGAAGGCGGTCCGCGAGCGGCGCAACATTCTGGTCGCCGGCGGTACGTCGTCGGGCAAGACGACGCTTGCCAATGCGCTGCTGGCACAAGTCGCCGAATGCGACGAGCGGGTGATCCTGATCGAGGACACGCGCGAACTGCAATGCGCGGCGAAGGATTGCGTTGCCTTGAGGACGAGGCGGGGGTCGGTCACGCTCGCCGATCTGGTGCGCTCGACGCTGCGGCTCAGACCCGACCGCATCATCGTCGGCGAAGTCCGGGGCGCGGAAGCACTCGACATGCTGAAGGCATGGAATACCGGGCACCCCGGCGGCATCGCCACGGTCCACGCCAATTCGGCCCGCTCCGCTCTCTACCGTATCGAGCAGCTCGCACAGGAAGCCGTCGTCACCGTTCCCCGCCGCCTCATCGCCGATGCCGTCGACCTGATCGTCTTCATCGCCGGCCGCGGTCCCTCGCGCCGCATTGAGGCGATCGCCGAGGTCGCCGGCCTCGACGGCAGCGGCGATTACGCCGTCAACCAACTCACGCTCCCACAACTTCAGCAACTTTGAAAGGTCACTTCCATGCGCAAGAAGCTTCGCTTTCTTTCGTCAGCCGCGCTCGTGTTTCTTCTCACAGCACAGGCTTACGCGGCTGGCTCCGGGATGCCTTGGGAACAGCCGCTGCAGCAGATCCTGGAGTCGGTGCAGGGACCGGTCGCCAAGATCATCGCGGTGATCATCATTATCACCACCGGCCTGACGCTTGCCTTCGGTGACACGGCAGGCGGCTTCCGCAGGCTGATCCAGATCGTCTTCGGCCTGTCGATCGCCTTCGCGGCATCAAGCTTCTTTCTCTCCTTCTTCTCCTTCGGTGGCGGGGCTCTCGTCTGATGGCTACCGGAGAGCAGCATTTCGAGGGGTTCGAGGTCCCCGTTCACCGGGCGTTGACCGAGCCCATCCTGCTGGGCGGTGCGCCACGCTCAGTAGCAATCCTCAATGGCACGGTGGCCGCAGCCATCGGCCTTGGCTTGCAGCAGTGGATCGCCGGTCTGGTGCTCTGGATCGCAGGCCAGACGCTCGCGGTCTTTGCCGCAAGGCGCGATCCAGACTTCGCCAAAGTGCTTGTCCGGCATCTTCGTCAGAGGGGCTGGTTTGCATGTTGAAGCTTTCTGAATACCGCGGCAGGGCCGATCGGCTTGCCGACCATCTGCCCTGGGCAGCACTGGTGGCGCCCGGAATCGTTCTCAACAAGGACGGCAGTTTTCAGCGGACCTTCCGGTTCCGCGGTCCGGATCTCGAAAGCGCGACGGAAGCCGAACTTGTCGGCGTCTGCGCGCGAGCAAACAATGCGCTGAGGAGGCTCGGCTCCGGCTGGGCGTTGTTCTTTGAGGCCGAGCGCATCGAAGCGCTGGGCTACCCGAATTCGCGTTTTCCCGACGCAGCGTCATGGCTGGTCGACGAAGAACGGCGCGCGGCCTTCGAGGGCAAAGTTTCCCACTTCGAGAGCTGTTATCATCTGACCCTCCTGTTCATGCCGCCGCCTGACGCCCAGGCACGGGCGGAAAGCGCACTTGTGGACACCCATCATTCGGGAGGCGCAAGAGACTGGCGCGAAGAGCTGGGGCGGTTCCGAGCCGAGACCGACCGGATCTCGGATCTTCTGTCAGGCTTCATGCCCGAAGTGCGCGTGCTCGATGATGCCGAAACGCTGAGGTATCTGCACGGCACCATCTCGACCCGTCGCCATTCGGTCGCCGTGCCGGAAACGCCGATGTATCTCGACGGCGTTCTGGTAGATGCGCCGCTTACCGGCGGCCTGGAGCCGATGCTGGGCGAGCAGCATCTGCGCACCCTCACCATCCTTGGTTTGCCGAACGTCACCCGGCCAGGGATCCTCGACGCGCTCAACCATCAGGATTTCGCCTACCGCTGGATGACGCGCTTCATCCCGCTGGACAAGACGGAAGCCACAAAGACGCTGACACGGTTGCGCCGTCAGTGGTTTGCCAAGCGCAAATCGGTCGCCGCCATCCTGCGCGAGGTCGTGACCAACGAACCCGTCCCTCTCGTCGATAGTGACGCCGACAACAAGGTGCTCGATGCGGATGCCGCCCTTCAGGCATTGGGCGGCGATCACGTCGGCTTCGGCTATCTCACCACAACGGTGACGGTATGGGACAAGGATCGGCAGGCCGCCGCGGAAAAGCTCCGAGCGGTTGAGCGCATAGTCAATGGGGTCGGCTTCACCACGATCCGTGAAAGCATAAATGCGGTCGAGGCGTGGCTCGGCTCGTTGCCCGGTCATGTCTACGCCAACGTTCGCCAGCCGCTCATTCACACGCTGAATCTTGCCCATGTCATGCCGCTGTCGTCGGCATGGGCCGGTCCGGTGGATAACGAGCATCTGGCCAACGTGACTGGGACCGAATCCCCGCCGCTTCTCTTCGCAGAGACCAGCGGGTCGACACCGTTTCGGCTTTCCACACACGTCGGCGATGTCGGCCACATGCTGGTCGTCGGGCCGACTGGTGCCGGCAAGTCGGTTCTGGTTGCGCTGATCGCTATGCAGTTTCGACGCTATGCCGGGGCGCAGGTCTATGTCTTCGACAAGGGCAATTCGGCTCGTGCGGCAACACTCGCCATGTGCGGAGAACACCACACGCTGGGTGCGGATGGTGCGGTTGCTTTCCAACCACTGCGCAATATCGGCGACCAGGCTAGTCGCAGCTGGGCGGCCGAATGGATCGCCCGTCAGAATGTCACCGTCACCCCGGAGGTGAAGGAGGCAATCTGGTCGGCACTCACCAGCCTTGCCACCGCGCCAGCGCAGGAACGCACGCTGACGGGGCTGTCGGTTCTGCTTCAGTCCAATGCCCTCAAGGCCGCGTTGATGCCCTACACGCTCGACGGTCCCTTCGGCCGGCTGCTCGATGCGGATGAAGATCGGCTGGCTTTGTCGGACGTGCAGTGTTTCGAGACCGAAGAGCTGATGCACAGCCAAGGCGCTGTGCTGCCGGTGCTTACCTATCTGTTCCATCGTCTCGAGGAGCGGTTCGACGGGCGGCCGACCCTGCTCATGCTCGACGAGGCTTGGGTCTATCTGGACAACTCGCTCTTTTCCGCCCGCATCCGCGAATGGCTGAAGGTGCTGCGAAAGAGGAACGTGTCGGTGATCTTTGCCACGCAGTCGCTTGCCGACATCGCTGGCTCTTCCATTGCGGCGGCGATCATCGAGAGCTGCCCACAGCGCATTTTTCTTCCCAATGACCGTGCCGTGGAACCGCAGGCGCGGGCAGCCTATGAGCGCTTCGGGCTGAACGAGCGGCAGATCGAATTGATCGCCCGCGCCACTCCGAAGCGCCACTACTATCTGCAGTCGCGCCGAGGCAACCGTCTCTTCGAGCTCGGGCTCGGCCCGATCACTCTTGCGCTTTCCGGCGCCTCCGACCCGGCTACGCAGACCCTGATCGACAGGGTCCTGTCGGAGCACGGACAGGACAGCTTTGCCGCCCGGTTCCTGAGCGCGCGCGGCCTCGATTGGGCTGCCGAGCTTCTCCAGCAATTCCCTCAACCAGACAAGGAGCAATCGTCATGATGCGGCGCCGCCTTCTCACCGGCCTGATCACCGTTTCCCTGATCGCCAAACCGATGGCCGACTACGTCCAGCCAGCCCACGCCCTGATCGTGTTCGATCCGTCGAATTATGCGCAGAACGTGCTGACAGCGGCACGCTCCCTAGAGCAGATAAACAACCAGATCCAGTCGCTTCAGAACCAAGCGACGATGCTGCAGAACATGGCGCGGAACCTTCAGCGCCTGGATTTTTCTTCCGTCGGCCAGCTCACAGGTTCGCTCCAACGGATCGACGGCCTGATGACCCAGGCCAGCGGCTTGAGCTTCGATCTCGACAAGCTTCAGAACCAGTGGCGTGTGCAATATCCGGAAAGCTACGACGCCACAATCAAGGTGAGCGATGTGGCGAGCGCCGCGCGCGAGCGCTGGCAAAACGCCATGCAGGCGTTCCGCCAAACCATGAGCGCGCAGTCGCAGATTGTGGAGAACATGCGGGCCGACGGCGACCTGCTTACCGATCTCGTCAACCGCAGTCAGGGCGCGGCAGGTGCCCTTGAGGCAAGCCAGGCCACCAATCAGCTGATCGCGCTTTCGACCAAGCAGCAGATCCAGATCCAGACGCTGCTCGCGACCCAGTTCCGGGCTGAAGCCGAAGATGCTGCCCGCAAGGCGCAGTCCGAGGAAGCCGCCCGCGAGACGACGAAGCGTTTCCTGGGCACCGGTACGGCCTACCCAGGCAACTGATCAGCAATTCTTCAAGACAACGAGGAAGGCGGCGACATGAATGACCTCGGCGTCATCGATCGCTTTATGCAGACCTTCATCCGCTATATCGACAGCGGGTTCGGTCTGCTTTCGGGCGACGTCGCCTTTCTCACCACCATCCTGATCGGCATCGACATCACGCTCGCGGGCCTGGTCTGGGCGTTCGGCGGCGAACCCAATATTCTCGGTCGGCTCGTCCGAAAGGTGCTCTATGTCGGCGCCTTCGCGTTCATTCTGAACAATTTCAGAAGCCTTGCCGACATCATCTACCGCTCCTTTGCCGGCCTCGGCATCAACGCTTCGTCCGGCAATTTGTCCGCCGACAGTCTCCTGCGGCCAGGCCGCATTGCCGCGGCCGGCTTCGAGGGCGCCTGGCCGCTGCTCAATCAAGCGAGCCAGCTAGTCGGCTTCCCCGAGATCTTTGGGAACGCGCTGACCATCTTCGTGCTGCTTCTCGCCTGGTTCCTGGTCCTCATCGCCTTCTTCATCCTTTCCATCCAGCTTTTTATCACCATCCTGGAGTTCAAACTAACCACATTGGCCGGCTTTGTTCTGGTGCCCTTCGCGCTCTGGAACCGCTCGGCGTTTCTGGCCGAGCGCGTGCTCGGCAATGTGATCTCGTCGGGCATTAAGGTGATGGTGCTTGCCGTCATCGTCGGCATCGGCTCCACGCTCTTCGGCGAGTTCGCTTCCGCGCTGCAAGGCAAGGAGCCGGACTTGGCCGCGGCCATGTCACAGGTACTGGGCGCGTTGGCGCTGCTTGGGCTCGGCATTTTCGGGCCAGGGATCGCATCAGGGCTTGTCTCTGGCGCGCCGCAGCTGGGCGCCGGCGCCGCACTCGGAACCACCGCCGCGGCCGCCGGATCAACGCTCGTTGCCGCAGGTGCGGCGCTTGCCGGCGCGCGCATGGCAACCAGCGGCGGTCTCGCCGCCGTTCGAGCCGGCACGGCCATGGGATCGGCTGCTTCCACAGCTTGGCAGATGGGGCGTGCAACATCGCCCGAGTCCGGCCTCTCCGGCGTAGCTGCTGGACTGCAGGGCGTTGCCGGCGCAGCTGGCGGCGCCGCGATGCGGGGAATGCGATCTGCAACAGAACCATTCCGGCGCAGCGCCGATGCCGGCCGCGATGCCGCCTGGACCGCGACGGGCGGCACGCCGACCGCATCAATGACCGGAAACCCTGCCGCGTCAGGTGCCAATGCCGCGCCGGCGTGGGCGAGGCGCTTGCGTTCCGAACAGACCGCGCGCGCCCATCGCCACGCCGCCACGCAGGCCGTCCGTGATGGCGATCGGGGTGGAAGCGGCGCCAACCCCTCTCTCAATGATAAGGAAGACTAGATGCTCTTCAAGCGACCTGTTCAACGCTACGGGAAGACGCCCCACCCCGTCACACCATACCAGAAGGCCGCCCAACTTTGGGACGAGCGCATCGGCACAGCGCGCGTGCAGGCAAGGAACTGGCGCCTGATGGCCTTTGGCTGCCTCGCTTTGGCCACCGGGCTCTCTGGTGGACTCTTGTGGCAGTCGATGCAGGGCCGCGTCGTGCCCTATGTCGTCGAGGTAGATCGTTTCGGCGAGGCGCGCGCCGTCGCCCCGGCAATCCGGGACTACGAGCCCACCGATGCCCAGATCGCCTGGCATCTCGGCCGCTTCATCCAGAATGTCCGCTCTGTTTCCACCGATGCGGTGCTGGTGCGGCAGAATTGGCTCTCGGCCTACGACTTTGCCACCGACCGTGGAGCCCTCTTTCTCAACGAGTACGCTAAGGCCAACGACCCGTTCGGCAAGATCGGCACGCGCAGCGTCTCGGTGCAGGTGACGAGCGTGGTTCGAGCGTCCGACAGCTCCTTTCAAGTCAAATGGGCCGAGCAGGTCTTTGAGCGCGGCAGCCTCGCCAGCACAGCGCGTTGGACCGGGATCCTCACCATTGTGATCCGGCCGCCGAACAATACCGATCAGCTGCGCAAAAACCCGCTCGGCGTCTTCATCAATGCCATCGACTGGTCGCGCGAGCTCGACAGTGCCGCGCAGACTTCCGTTCCCCCAAAGGAGCCCGCCAATGATAAATAGACTCTCGTCGCTCCGCACTGCGCTGATCCTGTCGGCGTCGGCTGCGGTCATCTCCGCCTGTGCCTCGAAGCCGGTGCCGCCACCTCAGATTTCCTATGATGCTGCCAAGTTCCAACCGGCGGCAATCGAGAAGGCGCCGGAGAAGCCCGTCAAGGTCGTCGAAGTGCCGAAACCGCTGCCGCTGCCCGGCCAGTTGCAGCCCGAGCCGGGCAAGGCTGCTGAAGACAAGCGCTCGCCTGAAGAACGTGTCGCTGATGCCAACAAGGCGGCGACGCAGCAACCCACCAAACATGGCTATGTGAATGCGGTGCAGGTTTACCCCTTTGCCGAAGGCGCGCTCTACCAGCTCTATGCCGCACCGGAGCGCGTCAGCGATATCGCTCTGCAGTCAGGCGAGAAACTCCAATCCGTGTCGGCCGGCGATACAGTGCGCTGGGTAATCGGCGACACCGTCAGTGGCTCCGGCGATGACCAGCGCACCCATGTGCTGGTGAAGCCCTTCGCGCCAGGACTTGCCACCAATCTGGTGATCACGACGGACCGGAGAAGCTATCACCTGCAGCTTCAAAGCACGGATAAGACCGCCATGGCGGCCATCTCCTGGACCTACAGCGAGGACCAGATCATCGCGCTACGCCGGCGCAATGCGCAGGCCGAGGCCGCTATGCCAGTGGCGTCGAATGTGGCTCTCGAAAATATTCGCTTCCGCTATTCGATTACCGGCGACATGCCGCCCTGGAGGCCAACGCGCGCGTTCGATGATGGCAGCAAGGTCTACATCGAGTTTCCGCGCCGAATCGATCAGGGCGAGGCCCCGCCACTCTTCATCGTCGGTGCTGACGGGGATAACCAGCTCGTCAACTACCGCATGCGTGGCAACTATTACATCGTCGATCGCCTCTTCGCCGCAGCCGAACTGCGCCTCGGCGCCAAGCAGCAGCAGGTGGTGCGCATCACGAGGACCGACGCCAGGCAAGCGCCGCGGCGGACATTGCTCTTTTCGCGTTCCAGCAGGTGAGGGACGGCCCATGACGGATACTTCCCGCTCCGATGCTACACCGAAACTCGATCCAGAACAGCTGCAGCTGCGGGCCTCGCCTCGCCGCGCTGTGCGCTTCAAGCGCGGCATTATTGTCGCCATTGCAGCTGTTGGTTCCGGCACCGTTCTAGGCGTCACCATGATCGCGCTGCAGGGACCGGCGCTGCGCATCAAAGAGCAGGCTGAAGAGCTTTACAACACTGAGCGGAAGCCAACCGCGGAGGCAATTGAACGGCTGCCTAAGGACTATTCCGGGATCAAGCCCAAGCCTCCGGTGCTTGGACCACCGCTGCCCGGCGATCTCGGCCGCCCCATCCTTGAGCACCAACGCCAGCTGGGCATCGCGCCGGGCCAGGAGGTTTCCGACGAGGAGCAGCGACTTGCTCAGCAGGCGATCGAGGCGCGCGAATCGCACGTCTTCTTCCGAATCGAAAATCGACCCCGGCAAGCGGATGCCGCCGGCAACGGGCAGGGCGGGCGTCCACCCTTTGAGGCAACGGCTCCACAATCCGATGCCGCACGCGATTCAGCTTCCGTTGCACCGGCCGAGGGCGACCAAAACAATCAAGAGCGCAAGCTCGATTTTGTCAGCCAGCGGAACACAAGTGGAATCTACAATCTGCATGCACTGCAGACGCCGGCTTCGCCGTATCAGCTGATGGCCGGCAGCGTCATCGCAGCGAGCCTGATCACTGGCATCAATTCCGACTTGCCCGGCCTCGTCGTCGCACAGGTCACCGAGAATGTGCACGACACAGTCACCGGCAGCACCTTGCTCATTCCGCAAGGCTCTCGCCTGATTGGCACCTATGACAGCGTTGTTGCCTTTGGACAAAGGCGCGCGCTGCTGGTCTGGCAACGGATACTGCTGCCCGACGGCTCTTCGATCGAAATCGACAATCTGCCGGCGACGGACACCGCCGGCTATGCCGGGCTGGAGGACAAGGTGGATTTCCACACCTGGGAGCTGATCAAAGGCGTTGCGCTGGCCACGTTGCTAGGGGTCGGCACGGAGCTGAGCCTCGGGGAAGAGGAAAGCGACCTGGTCAAAGCAATCCGCGAATCCGCTCAGCAGAACGTCAATCGGGCGGGCCAGCGCATCACCGAGAAGAACCTCAATATCCAACCCACCATCACTGTCCGGCCCGGTTGGCCACTGCGCGTCATCGTGCACAAGGATCTTGTGCTGCGGCCGTACCCGAATTGACTGGAGTCATCATGACCAATCTGAAACTCGGCAAACTTCCGGATCGGACACCTTCGAAGATCACCATAAGCGTAAGTGCAGACCTGAACCAAGCACTGAAGGACTATGCGGCGCTTTATCGTCAGACCTATGGCGAGTCCGAATCGGTAGCGGAACTCATCCCGTTCATGCTTGCGGAGTTCCTGGAGAGCGATCGAGCGTTTGCCAAGGCCAGAAAGGAAGGTTTCCCGGATGCTGGCAAGTCGGAGAAATCGCGACATCAATCAGGTATCAGAGTAAGCAACAGCGTCCAGTGAGTCCGAGTGGGACGCTTTTACGCAAAACCTCACCGTCAGACAGGCGATTGCATTGAAGCAACTTGCCTACGACAAACCGTGTCCGTTTCGGCGACACGATCCGCAACCCAAGAAATCCATTCCTCGCGAGTAGTAGGAATGAACTCTCGCGGCTCGTCCAATCCCACTGCAGCTAACGCCGTCATGTTATACTCCACGCTCGCTACCGCATCAATTGAAGTACAGATCGAACCGTCCCTCCGTGCCAGTGTAATTACCAGCATTATCGAATCTGGGCAGCTGCCATTCAGCTCGCATTCCCACGCGACCAGCTGGTTGCTCACGGCTTATTTGCGCGCGGTTGCATAGCAGTTCGAAGCTACGCTACCATCCCGAAAGACGTCGGGTAGACCTCGCGTCATCCCGCACGGTCATTCCGGCAATCGTCCGGACGTTGGAAAGGGAAGCCTGCCATTTCTATAAGGCTCAAGCGAGAAACGGCGTTCGCATTAAAAAAACTTGCCCGCTCGAGCGCGCAGCACCGATTGCGCAGGCGGCGTTGCGAATCTCGTTCACCTATGGGCAATCGGTGCAGAACGCCGCATGCGGATTTCGATGCGCCGCCGCTCTTTTACGTCACCTTTTGCGCTGCCGTTAGAAAGGTTGTCGCCGGGAAGCACCAACTGACCGGCCGAGAATGGGACAATCTTGATGCCCTTCAAGCGGGGATCGGCTAGGAGAACGCTTGCGACTGATACGGCACGGGCCATGCCAAGACCAGCATTGTCGGCCGGGGTGAGTAGGCCAATCGGAACCTTTCCGGTCAATGCAGCGATTAGGTCGTCATCAAGATTGGAACGATTCGCACCCATCGGCTGCTCGTCCGTGTGCCCCACGACTTCGATCACATCAACTTTATATCGTGAGATCAGGTCTGCAACTTGATCGACAAGTGCCAATTTGCGTCGCTCAAAGTCCGGCGTCAGATCCGCTTTGCCCACAGCAAAGCTGTAACCGTCCGCTTCGCTCAAGGGGATAATAGGCGGCCAATCGTGCTCGCCAGTGCTTGATTGTTCACGATCCTGAGCGGCCTTGGCGAGGCGGATGAGTTCCTCAATGGAGACCCTGCTGAGCTTTTGGGAGGCTTTTGCTTTTTCCAGCGTTTCGACTTCTTGGAGGGAAGCAAAGATCTTCTCAGCTGTTACGCCAGAGGTAAGGGAGGGCAGTAATTCCTTGAGTTCGGCAGCTTGCTTTAGCAACTCGTCGCGAGGCAGGCCTGCTTGGTCGATTTGTTTGGCGAACCTAAGATCCGTTGAAAGATTCTCCCAGTTGTCGGCAATTTTCTCGGGGGGGCCACTGTTTTCACGAAGCTTGTCGAGTAACTCTCTAAGCGTTTTTTGCTCATTCTCAAGCTCGGACACCTGCGTGTTGAGTGCCGTGAGCTTGCTTTGAAGGTCGAGGTTCTGGGCCTTGTAGCGTGTAAACACAACCGAGGTCGCTATGAGCAGGCAGAAGACCAAAAGGAGCATGATCTCTGCCATGGTCAGTCCGAGGACAACGCCCCGACGGTACGCCGCCATGTCATCTGCGATCGCCGCGCGACCTTGCATTCGTGCTACTCTTTCGGCTCGGTTGTCAATGGCGGCTGGCGTTGACTTAGCAGTCGGAAAAGGGCCTCCAGTCGACTGCCAATGACGTGAATAAGAGCCCGGTCCTCGGTCTGTTTTTTGCTCGCTGAGTTGATAGCCTCCGTGATTGGCTGGAAGCGCTCTTCGTGGACTTCGATCGTACGGACGCTGCTTTGGATCGTTGTCAACGACGATGAGATGGCCGTAGCAAGCTCACGAATGGCATGGCTGTTCGATCGAATTTCCATTGCTGTGGAGCGGCTCTCGGCAACAACTTGGGAACCGGCGTCAGCGTGGCTTCGAACAAGAACGCCAAATTCTTCGACCGCCTTGGACAATGAACTAACGAGCGGCTCGATTTTGATTTCGATGATGTTGTCCGGAGTTTGCATCGCCGCCAGCTTATCGGTCGTCGCCTCGAATTGACTGATGATGCGTGTCGCAGCACTGGCAAGCTTCTTGTTCTCATCGGCAAGATGATTTGCCGCGGTCTCCAGACTTTCAGTTATGGTTTGGGCAAGTGACGTCAATGCAATGCTCGAGCTTTCCGAAGCGGCTTCAAACGGCTTACGGGCCTGAGACGTCATATCTTCGAAGTTGCCGAGAATTCGGCCGGAAACTTCCTGCATGCCGCGTCGGACTTCTTCAAACCCTTCCGAAATCGCCTGGTGCGATGAGCGACGAAAATGGCTGAGTTCCACCACCGTCTTGTCCAACTCGCGGCGGACTTTGCGCGCAGCTTCGGACAACTCCAGACGCGCCGCGTGTTCGACTTCAACAGGATCGCGACGCATCTGATTGAAGATCACTCGAAGCGCGACGCCTGCGATGGTTGAGCCGATTGCCACGCCAAAATTGCGGACGATCTCTTCTGCGGCACCATCCGCCGAGAATTGATAGAGGGATACGCCGAGGCTCGTCAGCGTGAAAAGAAAACCCATGTAGTAAAGATTGTCGCCGGCTTGATCGTCGCGAATTCGCAAGAACCGGATGGCTTTTACCACGACTGCGTAAACCAGCATAACGACAACCGGGGTCGCGGTGACTACGAGAGCCGAATAGCGGTCCAGTTTGGCAGCGATGATAAAGCCGCAACCAAAAAGGACAAAAAGGGAGAATATGCCTGCGGTGTACCAGGCATCGCCGGCCCGTTCTTCAGCTTCGCGCGCCATTATCCAGCTCCCTGAAGCTTGTCGGCATCAAGCCGCGAGCCATGGCTTTCTGCAATCCAATCACGCCAGAACTGAATGTGCTTCGCGCTGTCGATCTTAGTGTTCAGACGAACCAGGTATTTGACCGTCACCGCTGCGCCATGAAGATCCGTTCGCAAGCGCCGATAGGCAGGCGTGCGCGCAAATTCCTCGAACGCTAAGTTGCCTCTGTACTGTGAATAGTCTGACACATGCTCGATCATATCGGAGATGACCGTGAGGTTTTTTGGCATCTCCTCCGCTTTGCGGCCGGAAAATTGATCCACGGCAATACGCTGGATCGTTTCCATGATGGGTGAGGTATCAGACGGGGACCCCGCCAGGTTTTTAAGGGCGGCCTCGAGGGGGTCCTGAAAAGCTTGCTTCCAATGCTTTTTGGCTAGTTTGGGATTGGAATCGAAAGCACTCAGATCAGAGCCATCGCCAGGATTGCACCTGCTAAACACAACGGCGCCACCCGCAATGTTTGGGTCAAGCAGACGGAGCTCCAATAGGCCGTACTTCGGGGTCGTGTCAGCAATGTCCAGAAGGTAGGTCTTTATTTCGCTTTTGGTGATGTCGGGAAGATTGTCGGATCGATCGAGAAGCACGATCATCTTGGAATGTGGCCCATCTTCCGGACAAAGCGATTCCTGTGAAAGGGCTACTCGTGCTGGCCGACTTAGATACGAGTAGCCCAAGAAAACGGCAATCGCGACACAAACCAGGAGAATCGCCGCGGCGGTAACAATCTTTCCGATTTCGGAAGCGTCACCGGGGCGCCGCCTACTACGCTGACGGCGCGACATGTGAAGCCCTTTGTTCCGGAACGAGTTCATCGAGCTGGCGGTAACGATCGACGGCGTTCTCGAATTCTCGGTGAATGGCACCGACCTGCTCGGTCAGCACATCCTGTGTCGCAAGAATTCGATCACGCAGTTCTTCGCCTCTCCATTCGCCTGCCATGCTTGCAACGACCGGTATTCGTTGAAGCTTGTATGGGGCAGAGAAGCGCTTGGGCGGCTTGGTACTACGTGCTGCCTTGTTTGCCTCCCTGTAGGTAGACAGGAGCAGCGTTGCAGTCCGTTCCAACTGATTCTGGTGTTCTGCAAATAGCTGGATGAAGCGTGCGCGATTGGTAAGGATCGCATCATGCTCTCCGCGCCGGACGGAGAGGTCACGGTTCAATTCCTCCATCTCATCGCGGTAATCATCTCTAATGTCGCTGAGTCTGTCGATAAGCGCCCGCCGCCCCCTGGAATAGGCTGCCCGGCGCTCCTCAAGCCGCTTCTGCGTAGCAGCGAAGCCGGGATAAGGGTCTGACAAAAACAGCCCATCGATAAACGCGATGAGCGAGAATAATGTGCCGATTGCCAAAAACACCCACGAGTTTACATCGTCCAATTGCAAGGGTGTGTGCCGCATGCGCTCCATGACGAGCCGACCCGGGTTCTCGGCCAATATTGCTGACACATCACGGTAGTGTGCCAGGGCAAGATTCAATCCTAGCGCGACCGCGATGTAGAATGCCAGGCTCACGAAACCTATGAGTTTGCGAAGCAAAGAGCGGTGATTGAGTTGAACCACGCCAAATAGCGCAAGAATCAAGGCGCAAGCGATATTCACAAATGCGAAGGAGAAAGCTAGGGCAATACCCCCTAACAAGCCACTTTCATTGCCGACGGCCAAAAACTGTCCATTCAGAATGGTCTCGAATACAAAGATGCAGACGAGGATAGCGATCTTCAAAAACGTGCTCGCGCGGCCCTGAACCCGTGCGCTACGCGACAGGTTATGCGTGCGGCGGAATTCGTCACGCTCGTTGTGAGCCTCTCGGAAATTGTCTCGTAGGCTGTGTAGGTCATCCAGCCCTTTCGCAACTTCGGCCTTGAACTCGCCAACGCATGCAGGAGCGGCATGGCGAATGGCGGCGAACTTACCCTCAAAATCCAGTGAGGAGAGGCGTTCGGAATAGGTGCGAAGCTCGTCTTCAAGCGCACCGTGAGACTGTTTTTTTTCCATTTCGACGCGTTCGATGATCGCGGCTTCAATGTCGTCAAGGGACGTGGAGATGGAAGGGGGCTCATTCCTTTCGCCTCGTTCTTGACCGAGATCTTCGAGCCGCATCTCTCTTGCGATACGGTTTGCATCTAGATCAGGAAAAGTCTCAATCGAGGCGACTTTATCGTGAGGCGGCCGTCGCGCGCTTTCCAACAGACCCGATAATGCCCTGCTTACCAAAATGCGTCCCGCCCATAGTTACCCGCTTTTCGTTGGAACACCGAGTAGAAGTAAAAGAGTGGCAACGTCAAGGCGCGCCAATTTCACGAGGCGCCGCTATTCTCCGGTGGATGGAATTAGTTCACGGTGCTACCCGGGCGTAGGGAGCCTGTCAGGCAATCTGTCACATCGCTAATATTACAGATTTCCACGACGACTTAAATATCGATCGGCCGCCATACCACGTAAGCAAAAACGGCGGCCACTCAGTAGTTTTCGCAGCGAACTTCCTGTCAATGTCGAAGTAAAAGACCAAAAATCGAGACCGCCAGCTCGCACGATTTTTTGACCATCCGGGCAATTTCACGGCCTCATTTGCTTCTTCCCCTTGCGCGCACATTAACATTGCGCGATGTTATTTGCGCTTTGGGAGGGCTTAGGCAATGAAGGGGGTTCGTGATCATCGGGACGTTGGCTGGCCGCCAGCCAGGGGCGTGAGCCCAACCGGCGGTTGATGTGATGGGCAAGATCACTCGCTTCGGCAGGCAATCCGCAGAATCTGGACGGCTAGGACCTCTCCGAGCGTCCATTTGGATTGCGAAATGTTTAGCGGCTCTCGTGGCGGTCGGCTATGTCAGTGTGGGCCGTTCCGATTTGGGAAAACTCCAAATCCTTCGGTCTCTGGACGACCTGGGCCCGCTCGAGGGAGTCGCATCGGTCATTGATGGCGACACGATTGAAATTCATGGGCAGCGCATTCGCCTCAACGGCATTGACGCTCCCGAAAGCAGCCAACTATGCGACGACGCAAAGGGCTTTCGCTACCACTGCGGTGCAAAGGCAGCAGCGGCCCTCCACGAGTTTCTTTCGAAATCAAGGCCGACCCGCTGCCAGTTCGTCAGTTGGGATCGATATGGCCGTTACGCTGGCAACTGTACTCGTGTGGACGCGGTTAGCGTTGCTGGCTGGTTGGTCGAGAACGGTCATGCGCTCGATTGGCCGAAATACAGCAGTGGAGCCTATGCCTCGCAACAGGCTGCGGCAAAGGCTTCAAAGCGCGGCATCTGGATCGGATTTTTTCAAGCGCCTTGGGACTGGCGCACTAACCACCGGGAGGCCGAACATTCGCCCAGCAAGCCACTAGGCCTGCTCAGCCCGCATGCTCTTGCGCAAAGTTGGTCCTGCCAACCCCGCCGAACATGCCCTCAGATCAGTTCATGTGACGAGGCAAATTGGTATTTGAACAACTGCTCCTGGGGCGGGAAGCTGGACCGCGACAGCGATGGCCTTCCGTGCGAGTCACTATGCTGATTGTGCTCGATGGTCAGCTTGTGACCGACCCTGACCGGAGAAACCGGAGGCCTTCAGATGGTCGACATACGCTTGTTCGTGGATCGAACCACATTCCCAAAGGATTTCAAGAAATAGATCGAAAGAAACAGGTTTCCCAAGTGCTCCCTTTGCAACAGCCTGATCCAGAGCTGTAAGATGCCGGCAGGTCAGGTGGCCGACGTATGTTGTGTTTCACGTACTTCATACGTCAAGTTTAAGGGTAACGAGGGTTCAATCAAAGGAAAACAATGGCCCGCACGCGGGTTTTCACATGAAGCTTAGCTTGAGGGCCAGTACAGCGTCTAATTTCACAAGAATATAAGACCTAAGAGCCCCTGAGAGGCTTTGTACCCAGTCGGATGGGTTAGTCGTGTAGGGCTCGGGCATACGTCGCTGGGTTCCGCGCTGCGTGCTCGACCTCACAGCCATTTTGAACACATCGGCTGGTCGCACGGCATTCCGTCTTGACGAGCCGGGTAGCCTCCTCAGCATGTCGATATCGGACCGTGCACGTCAAACCGGCCATCGCAAATCGTTGAGCGCCCTTGTATGCGCGTATGTGGCATTCGCCTCTTTCTAAGAGGCCAGATTACATTGACTTGCGCAAACGGAATTTTTGCACGATCTTACCTATCTCAATTTGGGGGAGGGGCTCATGAGTGTTGAAGAAAAACTTCGCGTTCTTGCTGATCGCATCAAGACGCATTCGAGCGCAATGCTTACAGAGGAGGCCTTAAAGACAGCGATAGTACTGCCTTTTCTCTCAGCGTTAGATTACGACGTTTTCAATCCTGACGAGGTCATCCCTGAATTTTGTGCCGACGCAGTGGGGAAGAAGGGCGAGAAAGTTGACTACGCCATAAAAATTGACGGGGAAATCAGGATTCTTGTTGAATGCAAACCGATAACCACAGTTCTTGATCGAGTACATCTCGCGCAGTTATACAGGTATTTTTCCGTCACTAATGCAAAATTCGCCATTTTGACGAACGGTCGCGCGTTCCATTTTCATACGGACTTAGTTGCACCAAACAAGCTCGATGACCGACCGTTCCTCACGTTCGATCTTTCGGACCTACAGGGGCAATTGATCTCCGAGTTGAAGAAATTCGCGAAAGCGGATTTCAATGTGGATGGGATTCTGCAATCCGCTCACCGCTTGAAATATACATCGGCGATCAAGAAAGAAATTGGAAGCGTGATGGAGAATCCACCAGAGGATTTTGTGCGGATGGTGACTGGGGGCCTTTACCAAGGACGGTTCACCGCCCAGGTGAAGGAGCAATTCACACCCATGGTCAAAGCGGCTTTTCGCGAGATCGTTCGAGAATCCGTTCAGTCACGTCTTTCCACAGCGTTGGCCGAGACTGAGGTTTCGGAAATTGGCGCCGACGGACTTGGCGCCGAAGAAGAGGTTGTGACCACTGAGGACGAGCGAGAGGGCTTCATGGTTGTGCGGGCAATCGTCCGGGACCTTTTAAAGCCAGCCAGGGTGATCATGCGCGATCAGAAAAGCTATTGCGGGATCCTGGTCGACAACAACAACCGTAAGCCATTGGCCCGGCTGTGGTTTAACAGGTCGGTTAAATATCTTGGGCTTTTCGATTGTGAGAAGGAAGAGAAGGTTAAGATCGACTCGCTCGACGAAATCTATGACCACGCCGATCGCTTGCGAGCTACCGCGAAGGAATATCTTTCCGGGGCAATCGCGGCGCCCTCGATTGCTTCATGACTTTGAACGGTTCGGAAGTCCGCGCTACGCGCCTTCTTCGAAACTTGATCCCGCGCATGTGCCGCCCATGTGCCTTATCAACTTTCAATGGGCTCAGTCCGCCAGACGTCTTTCGGCAGATGAGCATGCCATGTTGTTTCCAGAATAAAAGTTGTTCCCGGCGAATTTGCCCCCACTGATACTGACGACGCACGCGGTCGGTTGGCGGGTTCATACTTCAGATTGCATGATTAGGCTCTGGAAGGTCCGGCCGACGTGGGAAGCGGTCGTTGGTCTCGTCCCAACGAGCAAGTAGCGCCCCTAAGCTGACTCGCCGGTGGACAGGGAGCGGTTGGCCGTGCCGCCCGGGTCGGTTACGAGGCTAGAGCCAGAACGGGTCCCGGGCGTCAGCTCGTAGATGTGCTCCGGCCGTCCAACTCCAGTCGGGCTACGCCCTCCCTGCGTTCCAACCCGCCAGCATTCTCATCTTAATTGACGCAACGCTCGCAGCTTCATTGTCGCGCCGCAGGTTCCGCTGTGGACCAATCAACTACAGACTGCCGGTTGGTTATGGGTCGGTAACGGAACTACCGCTTTCCGCGGCCACAACTTTGCAGTCTTCAGACGCGAGGCGGCGTACAACAGCGCTGCCCACCATACCCTTGTTGCCCGCGACCCACACGGCTTTTCCCTTCAGATCGTACATTATGCTTCCTTCATTATTACCGATGTCTGCATGACCTTGAGGTCTTCCCGCACCATTTCCGCGGCGAGCTCGCGCACGGATGTCTCATGCACCCAGCCGAGCTTCTCCTTCGCCTTGGTGGCGTCGCCCAGGAGAAGATCGACTTCCGTGGGGCGGAAGTAGCGTGGGTCTACCTGGACTAGGCATCTGCCGGTCTCGACATCATAGCCCTTTTCGTCGACTCCCTCACCACGCCATTCGAGCTCGACGCCAACATCTTCGAAAACCCATTCGACGAATTGGCGGACAGGGGTCGTCTTGCCCGTCGCCAGCACGTAATCATCCGGTTGATCCTGCTGCATCATCGTCCACATACCACGCACGTACTCACGCGCATGGCCCCAATCGCGTTGAGCATCGAGATTGCCGAGATAAAGCTTGTCCTGCTTGCCGAGGTAGATAGCAGCGGCGGCGCGGGTGATCTTGCGCGTCACAAAAGTTTCGCCGCGCAGTGGGCTTTCATGATTAAAGAGAATGCCGTTGGAAGCGTGGATACCATAGCCCTCGCGATAGTTGACCACGATCCAGTAGGCGTAGAGCTTGGCGGCGGCGTAAGGGCTGCGCGGATAAAAGGGCGTTGTTTCGTTCTGCGGTACGGATTGCACGAGGCCGTAGAGCTCTGAAGTCGAGGCCTGATAGAAGCGGGTCTTGTCCTTCAGACCGAGGAGGCGGATCGCCTCAAGAAGTCGCAATGTTCCGATACCGTCGGCGTTTGCTGTGTATTCCGGCGTTTCGAACGACACCTGGACATGGCTCTGAGCGGCCAAGTTGTAAATCTCGTCTGGCTGGGATTCCTGAACTACTCGGATGAGATTGGTCGCATCAGTGAGGTCACCGTAATGCAAAATTAGGCGCGGATCGGGATCGTGCGGGTCTTGGTAGATGTCTTCGATGCGACCCGTGTTGAAGGAAGAGGAACGTCGCTTAATCCCATGCACGATGTAGCCTTTTTCCAGCAGAAGACGGGTAAGATAGGCACCATCCTGTCCCGTTATGCCCGTAACCAGAGCAACTTTCCTGTTCTCGCCCATTTTCTTCCTGCTCTATTATAGTTGAAGTTTCGAATCTGGCTCGCCACACCGCCAGCAAACTGCGGCCCGCCCCATACCCTATGGTAGGATTTCGACAGATGCGGCGCGGAGCTCGTCATTGACAGTGTCAGCCAGCGAGCACACCTGCTCCTGCTTCGAGGCATAGCAAAACAGAGTCTCGCCGCTAACCTGCCTAAGTCGCACATGCGGCCTGAGTGCCGAACTCAGCTCACGCGGTGAGCGACATAGATTCCAATCACGTCGCACCCGATTTGCTCATCAATCAGCGAGTGAGGACGCACGTCCGTTCTCAAGCACGCACGTCGGTTGCATAGCCGCTCCGCTTCTTCCACGAAGTGGGTGGCCAGTAGAATCGTCTTGCCCTGCGCCAACAGGGCACGTAGTCGTTCTCAGATAATATGGCGGGCATGTGGGTCCAAGCCGACAACTCCACCTTACCGCTCTTTTGCGCTAACCAAGTAATCTTAATCATTGCCTGCTTCAGCGTCTTCTAATGGAAATTGTTTTGATCAGTGAAATCGATTGTTTGGATGAGGTGCATCCACAAAATGGATTGTTTGGGCAGCGCGGCCCCATCGGCGGCACAAAGTCGTGGGTGCGAGGTTTCGCTCCGCGCGAAGACAAAGTTCGTGTCAGTCGGCGGCTGCACATCTGAGACGGCGGCGAAAAGCGCGGGTAGGGCATTACGTATTGACCTCCATGGAATTTCGGGCGCGCTAGCCCGAAAACGGTGGCTGGGCTTCAACGATGGGCGGGACGAGGCGACCATCAAACTGTGTTTCATACCTGTAGGCGATCGCAGTGCGGCGAATTTGAACGGCCGCTTTGCCAGCCCTCGCCATCGCATCCGGCTACAGGTGCCGAAGATCTTCTCGATCCGACTACAAATTCTGTGGATCGGTTGGTTCCATGCGTCGAGCTTTCGGCCTCGTCGCGCCCCCACATAGCGGTTGCGACGATGCGCGGCCTTCCACCCTTGCGCGCACCGCGTCGCCGAGATGATTGCCTCGGTAGGCGCTGTCGGCAAACACTTCGCCGGGATTGTCGGGCAGAGCATCAGGAACGGCGTTGCCGTCCTCGGTGTGGGCGCCGTGACGCGATCTCCTCGACAAGGGCCGTATCGGCGTAGGCACCGAAATGGGCTTTGAAGCAATGAAACGCCGGTCGGCCCTTGTGCTTGACCCAATGGCCCTCTTCATCGTCTTCGCTGGCCGAGGCGATGATCGCCGCATCGACAGGCGTGCATGGGTCATGAACCTCAAGGGCCTGTCGAAAACGGACGAGAGCGGGTTCGCACAGGTGTTGGCTCTGACACCGAGAACCCGCAGAACCGTCGGAACGATCCTCCACATGGCTGCAGACGCCAAAATTCCTCTCTCGGCCGTCGTCGCACAGCATCGCGTGCCAGTCGCTCAGTCCAGCCGGCTCGAAAGCTATCCGGCAGGAGTTGCGCCATGTTGGCGCACTTGAAAGCGTCAGAGGGCGCCGTGTCGCATCTTTCGATGGGACCGGACGCCATGATGGCCATAAATGACGTGGATGGCCTGCGCCTGACATTCGACGGCTGGCGGGTCCTGCACATCCGTCCTTCAGGAAACGCCCGCAAATGACATGTTACGTTGAGGCAGTTAAGAATTGGACTTGAAAAAAGGACTTAGCCTCGACCGGCTGTTTCGCTTAGCAAAGCGCGGCCCCACGTCAGCAGAGGCTCATCGTCAAGAACGCCTTAGTATTCATCACATGGATGGGCCACATCCACGCAATCAATTTTACACATGTCGCCGGGCGCATTAGAGAACGCTGAATTTAAACCGGAAGCGAGTGTACCCGGCGTCAAGATTTGCGAGCGTCACAGAGATAAGGACAGTGCTGAGGGAGCTCTTCTGCCCCACGCGCAGCCTCTACCAAATCGCCCGGCGTAACGGTCGATTAGTATCGATTAAGAGATCCCAAGCCAGATGCAACCTCGTCTCTGAAACGAGATTTCCGAAAATGCAGGTCAGTGGATTGGTAAAGCGCAGGTTCGTCGTCTCTCAGAGGCGTACGGGGTTCGGTGATTGTCTGTGGTCGCTGGCGGCCGCTTGGCGCTACGCTCAGCGGTCGGGACGAACGCTAGCCGTCGACTGGCGCGGGTCCTGCTATCTCGACCAACCCTTCACAAATGCCTTTCCGGTGTTCTTCCAACCGATCAATGACATCGCTGGCGTACCGGCTATTTGCGACGACCGGATCAACGACTTTTCCTTCCCGGGTCCATTCTTCCCGGAGTGGTGGAATAGGCCAGCGATCGACTGCCTTTACCGCCCAGATGAGCAGATTTTCCAAGAGCGCGACGAGTTGGGCGAGCTCTTTCAGGCCGAACACGATGTCGAAGCGAACACAGTAGTGTGTGACGCTTGTTTGATGTGGCGCTGCGATGAGGATGCCGAGCGGCAGGTCTTCCAGAGTGTCAAGCCTCGGTCTGAAATTCAAACACGCATAGATGCCATTTACCAAGAATGTTTTGAGGGGCACAGCATCATCGGGGTTCATGTTCGACATGGTAACGGTGAAGACATCATGGACCATGCGCCCTACTGGGCCGATCCGGAGTTCGCCGTTCGACAAGTGTGCACTGCGGTTGATAAGGCTAAAGCGTTACCGCACCCCAAGCCTGTGCGGCTGTTCTTGTGCACGGACAGTGCGCAAATCCTGGATCACCTGTCGGCCAGGTTTCCCGATCTTCTCACCGTCCCCAAGCGTTTCCGATCCGATCAAGATGGCCCCTTGCACACTGCAGCACTCGGGATTGACGGCGGAATTTCCGCCCTCGTTGAGATGTATCTTCTCGGGCGCTGCGATACCGTAATTCGGTTTCCTCCGACGAGCGCCTTTACACGATATGCACGCCTTTTCGTACCGCGGGTAATTGAGTTCGATCTGAAGGACCCAAGTCGTTTGATTTTGATAGAAGGCAGCCAAAGAATCTCTCATCTTGATTAGGACCCGCTACCTGGGCAATTCGGCAGATGCAACGAACAGGCATAGAGACATCGACCGCAATTCACGAGAGGCGGGCCATGGCATACGCTAAATGTCCCGCAGCTGCTCAGCTTGATCCGCAGGCTCGAGGATCCGGACACACTGCAGCAGTTCTTGGCTCCATTCGGGACTGTTGCCGACGTCGATGAAACCGACGGCCTTAGGGCACGAATACAGAATGACGAGATCATTCATCTGCGGCCGTCCGGCAACGCGCCAGAACTTCGCTGTTACTCGGAGCGCCGCAAGACCATCCCAGAGCGATGGCGGTCGTGACGCTGACGCTAAGGACGCGGGCAATGACGTCCAGAGACGAAATCGAGGTTGTTTAATGAAAGTGGTTCCCGTCATCATCAGCGGTGGAGCCGGATCGCGGCTATGGCCCGCTTCGAGGCAATCGCACCCCAAACCTTTCCTCAAAGTAGCAGATGGACATTCTCTCATTCAGCACACTGGCTGCGCGCCGCTTCGATAGAGGGCGTAGTGGAACTCGTCGGTATGATATCCGGGGAACACCTCTTCGTTACGAAGGACGACTTTGACGAACTGGATTCCGTGGTCCTGCCACGCACCTTTCTGCTCGAGCCTGAAGGCCGCGATACGGCCGCCGCCGTGGCGGCAGCCGCCATCCATGCCCGGGCAACTCAAGGCACTGACGCAATTCTATGCGTCTTCCCGGCCGATCACATGGTTGGAAACCTGCCTGCATTTTTAGACGTCATGGGCCGGGCCATCGAATATGCGAAGCTCGGGCGGATCGCCACATTGGGCATCACCCCAACCAGACCGGACACGGCATTCGGCTATATCGAAGCGGATGGTGAGAAAGTCGTCCGTTTCGTTGAAAAACCGGATCTGGACACAGCCAAAGCCTATGTCGCGTCCAAGCGCTTCTTCTGGAACGCCGGCATTTTCTGCTTTAGCGCACAAACCATGCTCGACGAGATGGCATCGCATTGCCCCGCGGTGATCCAGGCCGTCTCCGACAGCTACGAGAACGGCCGCTTCAGTCAAGGCGAAGGCTTTGCCAAAATCGAACTCGCGCCTGAGCATTTCGGCTCCGCCCCGCGAATCTCGCTCGACCACGCTGTCATGGAGAAGACGAACAAACTTGCCGTGGTTGCCTGCGACATGGATTGGAACGACATCGGATCCTGGAACGCAATGGCCGATTTGATCGCCCCCGACGAAAGCGGGAACAGGATACGCGGCGATGTGCATATGGTCGACACGACCGGCAGCTATGTGAGCTCCGACAAGCGCGTCATCGGGACGGTCGGTGTCAGCGATCTGGTGATCGTCGATTCCCCGGACGCTTTGCTTGTCGCATCCCGCGACCGCGTTCAGGACGTCAAGAAGCTGTTCGAGGGCCTCAAGGCTTCAGGACATGAAGCTCACCTGGTCCATAGCACGGTACACCGGCCGTGGGGTACCTACACGGTTCTTGAGGAAGGCGAGCGCTTCAAGATCAAACGCATCGAGGTGAAGCCCGGTCGGCGGCTGAGCCTGCAGATGCACTATCATCGTTCGGAGCACTGGGTCGTGGTCAGCGGCTCCGCGAAAATCGTCAATGGCGAGCAGGAGTTGTTCCTGGCGACAAACGAATCAGCCTACATCCCCTGCGGCCATAAGCATCGGCTGGAGAACCCAGGCAGAATTGACCTGGTGATCATTGAAGTGCAGAGCGGCGATTATCTCGGCGAGGATGATATCGTTCGCTTCGACGACGTATATGGTCGAACGTAGATTTCACCCGCGCATGACGAGAACGGTCAACGTGTCGCTGACTAATTACCACTAGGAAGGCCGTCTGCCCACTCAGGACCGGATGCTTGTGGAATCGGGAATTGACCAAGGCAGCGGCGAATGACCGCAATCGGCATTAGGGTGGGACAAATCAACCGGAAAAGACCCGAGAGCATAGTAACGCAACACAGTCCCACTGTCGAATAGCCTTTGATATTTCTGACTTTCCAAGCACCCTCAGGGCCCACCAAAATTATATCAATGGCTTATGGCCGACTTCGCTCTGAAGTGGGCCAAATCGACCTCGCTATCCCCGCAGCACTCAGTTTGATTGTTTTCGCATGAAAACGAGCAAGGACAGGGGGAGGGCGATCTTGTGCTGGCTTCTATGTCCAATCTTGCTCCTGTTCGTCGTCAGGTTGTGTGCAGCCACATAGCGCGGCTATCGCGAGGCTGGAAGGCCTCCGATCGATAGGCGCGGCGAACGGCGGCAACGAGGTGCGAATAGGACGGCTGAGCGTATGATCGAGAATACCGCAGCTGCGGTCTAGCGCGAAATGCAGCGTCTGTGACTCATCGGTCATTGCAGCGCGATGAACCGGAAATCATGACCCTAAGCCGCCCTTCATCAGCCCACCAGCGCCCAGAAGAAGGCGAAGATCCGTCACAATGCCTACCTGTACCAAGGCTTCAAGCAGTTCACCGCGAATGTGAAGACCGCCAGCCATTGCTTCTTCATTTTCGGCCATTCGCTCGCTGCGAATGACGACCACATCCTTAACCGCATAGCGCGTGGCAAGTTTCGCAAGCTCTATGTTGGCATCTATGGTGAACCAGCATCCGCGGATAACCAGCGGATCATGAACCGCGCGAACGAGCTAGCGGTGCAGCGCAACGAAAAATCGCCGCTTGATGTCATCTTGTATGATGCTGCTACAGTTCATGTCTGGGGTTTAGGCTTCGAAGCGCAATGACTGCCAATCAGGTCATCGAGCCGGAAACTGACCGGCCGGTCGGCCCAAAAATGACATTCAGTTGCCTCCAGCCTTTCGACACGACCCACTTCACGATCTCGCGATTTGCCAGCTAGCGGCTTGTTGCTCGAGCTGCGCGATCCTAGTCTGTGGTCGCTATGCCTCAGCAAGAAGAGTCCGGTTCCCAGCCGGGCGGAGGCGCAACGAGATAGCCAGCTCAGGACAAGGAGAGCAAGCCATGGTCGCTTTTACCATCAATGGCGAGGCGCGAACACTCGACGTCGATCCAGAGATGCCGCTGCTCTGGGCGATCCGTGACGGCATCGGACTCACAGGAACGAAATTCGGTTGCGGCCTTGCCCAGTGCGGCGCTTGCACGGTTCACGTTAACGGCATGCCGACGCGCTCGTGCCAGACCGCAGTCGGCGACATCGAAGGAGCCTCGATCACCACCATTGAGGGCGTGTCGGGCAAGATCGGCGAAACGGTCCAGGCCGTGTGGGCCGAGTTCGACGTACCTCAATGCGGCTATTGCCAGTCTGGCCAGATCATGTCGGCCGTGGCCCTCCTGACAGAGACGCCGAAGCCGACGGACGATGATATTGATTCGGCGATGAGCGGCAATCTCTGCCGCTGCGCCACCTATCATCGCATCCGCGCGGCCATCCACGAGACCGCCAACCGGCTGGAGACTTGAGGCATGTTGCAGTTTCTCCCGAAGCATAATTCCGTGCGGCCCACGCGCCGCCAGTTCCTCCTCGGCACGGCCGTCACCACCGCGGGCCTCGCCGTGGGCTACCGGCTAATGATGGCCGCGCCCGCCAACGCACAAACGACGCCTGCAACGGTCCAGGCGAACCCCTTCCAGACCTATGTCGAGATCACACCGGAGAACCGAATCGTCATCCACTCCTCGCAGTTCGAGATGGGACAAGGCTCCTATTTCGGCATCGCCACCCTGGTTATGGAAGAGCTCGACGGCGACTGGGCGCAGGTCCACGTGGTCGGCGGATATGGCAATACCGCGCTCTACGGCAATCTCGCCTGGGGCGGGGCCGCGCAGGGAACCGGTGGCTCCACGTCGATGAGCTCGTCGTGGGAGCGCTACCGCAAGGCGGGTGCTGCCGCACGGGCCATGCTGGTGGCGGCCGCGGCGCAGCGGTGGGACGTGCCAGCCGGCGAGATCACAGTCGCTTCCGGGGTCGTGTCGCACGCCTCAGGGATGCAGGCGCGCTTCGGTGATCTGGCTGAAGCCGCAGCGGGAATGCCGGTTCCCGACGACGTGCCGCTAAAGCCGCGCGACAAGTGGGCCCAGATCGGATCGGACAGCCTCAAGCGCTACGATTCCGCCGGCAAGACCAATGGCGCGCAGACCTACACGATCGACCTCAAGATGGATGGACTCAATACGGCCGTTATGATCCATCCGCCGAAGTTCGGCGCTGAGATCGAGAGCTTCGACGCCTCCAAGGCCAAGGCACTCGACGGCATTGTCGATGTCGTCCAGACGCCGCGCGGCATTGCCGTGGTCGGCAGGGACATGTGGACGGCGCTCAAGGGCCGCGATCTCGTGGAGGTGACCTGGAACGAAGAGAAGGCCGAAAGGCGCGGCACGGCCGAGATCATGGCCGAATACACTAAGGCAGCAGACGATCCGGGCGCGGCCACCGCGCGCGACGACGGTAACACTCCCGCAGCGTTGGCCAGTGCTGAGAAAGTCATCCAAGGGCACTACGAATTCCCCTATCTTGTCCATGCTTCGATCGAGCCACTCAACGCGGCCGCCCGAATCAACGAAGACGGCACCATCGACGTCTGGGGCGGACACCAGATGCCCGACCTTTATCAGGCGGCTGCCGCTCAAGTAGGCGGCACCACGCCGGACAAGGTGAGGCTGCACGTGATGAAGACCGGCGGCAGCTTCGGCCGCCGAGCGGTCTCGGACGCAGATCTCATTATCGAAGCTGTTTCCACGGCGCGTGCACTGGGACCCGGCAAGCCAGTGAAGGTGCAGTGGACCCGCGAGAACGACATGCGGGGTGGGCGGTACCGGCCGGCCTATGTGCACGCAGTCAAGGCGGGGCTCGACAAGGAAGGCAATGTCGTCGCTCTTCATGACCACATCGTGGGCCAATCGATCGCGGGCGGTTCGCCCTTTGCGGCGATGATCGAGAACGGCATCGATCCGACCTCCGTGGAGGGCGCCACCAACCTGCCCTATGCGATCCCGAACCTGAAGATCGAGCTGACCACCACGGACGTGAACATCCCAGTGCTGTGGTGGCGTTCGGTAGGCTCCACCCACACCGCTTACGCAATGGAAACCCTGATCGATGAGCTCGCCGCCGCTGCGAACCGTGATCCGGTCGACTTCCGCTTGTCGATGCTCGGTCACCATCCACGGCATGCCGGCGTGCTGAAATTGGCTGCTGAGAAGGCAGGCTGGGACAAGCCTCTGCCGGAAGGCCGTTTCCGCGGCGTCGCCCTGCATGAAAGCCTCTCGACCTATGTCGCCGAGGTGGTGGAGATCACCTTCAACGATGGAAATGATTTCAAAGTCGACCGCGTCGTCTGCGCGGTAGATTGCGGCACCGCGATAAATCCTGACCAGATCCGCGCTCAGATGGAGGGCGGTATCGGCTTCGGGCTAGGCGCGATCCTCCAGGAGGAGCTGACCCTGACGGGCGGTGTCGTAGACCAAGAGAACTACGACACCTATACGCCGCTCAGGATCGAGCAGATGCCGCGCGTCGAGGTGCACATTGTGCCGTCCGACGAGCCGCCCACGGGCGTTGGCGAGCCGGGTGTGCCGCCGATCGGCCCGGCCGTCGCCAACGCGCTACGGGCGGCGACGAGCAAGACGATCCGCAAGCTGCCGATCATTTTTGCGAAGTGCTCGCAAGGTTCATCGCTTTCTGGGCGCGAGAAGCGGCCGGTCCTCTGACGGCCCCAAAAAGCCAGGCGGCAACGCACTTTGAGATCAACTCTGCCGCTTCCTGTTAGCCGAAATTGCAAGCGGCCCCGCTAACAATCGTGGTTGCGCCTTTAGGGCATCGTGGTTCAGACCGCTGGCGGATTAGAACTCTGTTGGCTTTGCGATCGGCTCATCGCTGTCGAAAATCGGTGACCTATATAAAGGGGCATGTCCACGCGCCGAAAAATCAATGCAACAGCGAAGCTGATTGGAGAGTGGCCTTTAACCC
>NZ_JAMYLQ010000032.1:0-95806 GCF_040318115.1 Mesorhizobium sp. M1312
ATAACCTGAAGGTCACAGGTTCAAATCCTGTCCCCGCAACCAAACATCAAAACGGCCCGCTTCACGCGGGCCGTTTTGCGTTTGGAGCCTGCTGGCCGCCGTCTCCGGCACGGAGGTGATCATGCGGTCGAGTTCAGGCCGCGCCGGCCCTACCTTAGGCTTTCCAACTCGCGGATGCGTTTGGCGCCGTCGGCCTCGAGCTGCCGGGTGACGGCGCCGATCAGTGTTTCGGCAACGACGAAAAGGGCCGCCGAAGAATCCCAGGCCGAGGGCACGGCGGTACGCCCGGCGATGACATGGCGGGCGAAGCGAGCGATCGGCGACAGCCACTGGTCGGTGAACAGCACGAGCTGCACGCCGCGCTGATGCGCCGTCTCAGCAAAGCGGACCAGGCTGTCCTGGTAGCGCCTGATGTCGAAGATCACCAGCACGTCGCGCTTGCCCATGTCGATCAGCCGGTCGCGCCAGACGCTTTCCTGTCCGGCGAGGTGAAAGACGTTGGGCTGGATAATGGCGAGGTGGGCGGCCATGTAGCGCGCCAGCGGATCGGTGAAGCGGCCACCGATCAGGAAGGTTTTGCCGCGCCGGTCGGCAAGCTTTGCGGCGATGTCGGCAAGCTGCTTGTCGGACAAGTGCCTGAACGTCTCGCGCATGTTGTCGAGCGTTGCCTCCAGCATCGGCGACACCGCGCTGCCGTTCGGCGATGGCGGGTTGAACGTGCGCGACGCCGGCGACTGCAGTTGCGCCGCCAGTTCGTCCTGCAGCGTCGACTGGAATTCCGGGTAGTTCTGGAAGCCGAGCCGGGCGACGAAACGCAGGATCGTCGGCGAGGAGACGCCGGCGGCAGTTGAGAACTCGGCGACCGTCTTCAGGCCGGTCAGCGGGTAGTTGGCGATCAGCGTCTGCGCTGCGCGGCGCTCGCCCGCCGGCATCGTGCCGATGCGGTCCGAGATCAGTTCGGCAATGCTCGAAATCATCTTTTCCTCACCCGTGGCTGCTTTGCTGAAATCGCATTTGACAAAGCCGGATAAACTGTATGAAATCATCCATAGGGACGCAATGAGACAAAATACGTAATATACGATACAGCGCTCCCCGGGGACTGAAAACAATGGAGACAGCACGGCCCGCCAGCCTTGCATCGCCTGAAACCGTGAGGGTGACCAACCCTGGCGGATCGAGCCCATTCGTGCTGACCTGCGACCACGCCTCCAACTTCCTGCCGCCGGAATTCGGAACGCTCGGTCTTGCTGCCGGGGAGCTTTCCCGCCACATCGCCTGGGACCCCGGCGCGCTGCCGGTCGCCCGCCGCATGGCCGACGCGCTCGACGCGACGCTGGTCGAGACCGGCATTTCGCGCCTTGTCATCGACTGCAACCGCCCGCTCGACGCGCCGGACCTGGTGCCGCCACTCAGCGAGACCACGGCCATTCCAGGTAATGCCGGCCTGTCGGAAAAGCAGCGCGCCGCGCGCATCGCCCTGTCCTGGCAACCCTTCCACGACGCGGTCGCGAGTATCATGGACAAAAGGCTGGCGCGCGGGCTCGAGACGCGGCTGGTTTCAATCCATTCCTTCAACCCGGTCTACAAGGGTATGAGCCGGCCCTGGCACATCGGCATCATCCATGACGAGGATCGGCGGCTGGCCGCGCCGCTTGTCGCCGCGCTGCAGCGGCTCGCCGGCGTTACGGTCGGCGTCAACGAACCCTATTCACCGGCCGACCGCGTTTATTTCACGCTGGAACGGCACGCGCGCCCGCGGGGGCTGCCCTGCGCGATGATCGAAATCCGCAACGACGAGATCTCCGGCGCAGCCGGGCAGCGGAAATGGGCGGATCTGCTCACGGGCATTTTTCTAGATCTGGAGCCCGAGGAGGCCAGGGGCTCCCGAGCAAGCGCAGTGGGAAAGTCAGTACAATCGGCCAACTAAGAACCAGAAGGGGACAAAAATGTCAGCGCAAGACTATTCGGACGTCGACAAGAAGGAGGATCTGAAGGTCCTCCACGGAATGGGCTATGCCCAGGAGCTGTCGCGAAGCATGAGCCGCTTCTCGAATTTCGCCATCTCGTTTTCGATCATCTGCATCCTGTCGGGCGGCATCAACTCCTTCGCGCAAGCCACGTCGTCGATCGGCGGCGCGGGCGCCGGCATCGGCTGGATCGTCGGGTGCATGGTTTCGGGATTCTTCGCGCTCGCCATGGCCCAGATCGCCTCTGCGTTTCCGACCGCAGGCGGCCTCTATCATTGGGCGTCCATTCTAGGGAACCGCTTCACCGGCTGGCTCACCGCCTGGCTCAACCTGCTTGGCCTGATCACCGTGCTCGGCGCGATCAACATCGGCACCGCCTTCTTCTTCGTCGGCACTTTCGGCGGAGCCTTCGGAATGACTGGTACGCCTGGCGAGATCGTCGGGTTTGTCGCCTTCATCACCGTGTTGCAGGCGCTGCTCAACCATTTCGGCATCAAGTTGACGGCTATGCTGACGGACGCCTCCGGCTTCCTGATCCTGGCAACGACAGCCGTGCTGATCGTCGCTTGCCTGATGTTTGCTCCAGCGATCGACATCACACGGTTGTGGACGTTCACGAACTATTCGGGTGATGCAGGCGGCGGCGTTTTCCCGCAGTCCGATTCCATGGGGTATCTCTTCCTGCTCTGCCTGCTACTGCCGGTTTACACTATCACTGGTTATGACGCGTCGGCGCATACTTCGGAAGAAACGTTGAAGGCAGCGCACTCGGTTCCGCGGGCGATCGTTTCGTCGGTGCTCTGGTCCTCGCTGATCGGCTGGGTGATGCTGTGCGCGATCGTGTTGGCGATCCCGGATCTGGCGGCAGGCGCCAAGCAGGGCTGGGGCGTGTTCTTCGCGACGATGGACGCGATCTTGCCGTCGTGGCTGAAGACGCTGCTCTATCTGGCCATCCTGATCGCGCAGTTCCTCTGCGGTCTCGCAACAGTCACCTCTGCCTCGCGCATGCTTTTCGCCTTCTCGCGTGACGGTGGCATGCCGGTCGGCTCGGCCTCGCTCGCCAAGGTCAGTCCGGTGTGGCGCACGCCGGTCAACGCCATCTGGACGGCTGCGGTCCTCGAGATCATCTATGTCTTTCTTGCCCAGTTCATTTCGATCGGCGGCACCAACATTTACACCATCGTCGTCAATTCGACGCTGGTGTTCCTGTTCCTTTCCTTCACAATTCCGATCGTGCTCGGCATGATGGCTTTCGGAACCGAGAAATGGCCGAATCCCGGCCCTTGGAATCTCGGCGCTGGTCTGTTCAAGCTGTTTTGCATCCTGTCGGTAGTTGGCATGGTGATCATCTTCTACATCGCCATCCAGCCGCCGAACGACAAGGTGCTCTACATCACCCTGGGCTTCATCGTGCTGACCGCCGTGCTTTGGTTCGGTTTCGAGAACCGCCGCTTCAAAGGTCCGCCCGTCGGCGACCAGATTGCGAAGCGACAGGCGGCGATCAAGGCTGCCGAGGTAGCCGTCGGCGAAGCCGGCGCCTGACACCTCCTCCATCACCATGGCCGGCGTCTAGCCGGCCATGGCTTTCCACATCTTCAAGGCGACAAGCCCGATTCAAGGGCCAGGCCCGAAACGACAAGCGCTGGAGTGCCAAAGGAATGGCCGGAAATTTCTCGTTCGATCAGTTGAAGAAGGCGGTCTCCAGCGGTGAGGTCGACACGGTGCTGGCCTGTATTGTCGACATGCAGGGCAGGCTGGCGGGAAAGCGGTTCCTGGCACAGTATTTCGTCGATTCCGCCCATGACGAGACGCATGGCTGCAACTATCTCTTGGCCGCCGACATCGATATGGAGCCGGTGCCTGGCTACAAAGCGGCGAGCTGGTCGAAGGGCTATGGCGACTTCGTCATGAAGCCGGACCTGTCGACGCTGCGGCGCATTCCATGGCTGGAAAAGACGGCGCTGGTGATCTGCGACGTGCTCGACCATCACACCCATGACGACCTGCCGCATTCGCCGCGTGCCATCTTGAAAAAGCAGGTCAAACGGTTGAGCGAACGCGGCTATATCGGCTATTTCGCCTCCGAGCTCGAATTCTATCTGTTCAGCGAGACCTACGATTCCGCCCGCAAGAAGCACTGGCAAGGCCTCGACACAGCCTCGCCCTATATCGGCGATTACCAGATCGGTATCACCACCAAGGAAGAAGGCGTCATGCGCCGGCTGCGCAACGAGATGCAAGCAGCCGGCATTCCGATCGAGAATTCTAAGGGTGAGTGGGGCCCCGGCCAGGAAGAAATCAACGTACGCTATGCCGAGGCGCTCGACATGGCCGACCGCCACGTCATCCTGAAGAACGGCGCCAAGGAGATCGCCGAGTCCGAAGGCAAGGCGATTTCGTTCATGGCCAAGTACAATTATGGGCTGGCCGGCAATTCCAGCCACATCCACAATTCGCTGTGGAGCGCCGACGGCAAGACGCCGCTTTTCTACGACAGACAAGCCGAATGGACGCTGTCGACGCTCGGCAAGCAATGGGCGGCGGGCCAACTCAAATACGCCAAGGAATTCACTTGGTTCCTGGCGCCCTACGTCAACTCCTACAAGCGCTTCCAGGCCGGCACCTTCGCGCCGACCAAGATCATGTGGAGCGAGGACAACCGCACCGCCGGTTTCCGCCTGTGTGGCGAGGGCACCAAGGGCATCCGCATGGAATGCCGCATCGGCGGCGCCGATCTGAACCCCTATCTCGCCTTCGCCGCGCTGATCGCGGCCGGCCTTGCCGGCATCGACGAAAAGCTTGAACTGCAGAAGCCCTTCGTCGGCGACGCCTATCAAGCCTCGCAGCTGCCGGAAATTCCAAAGACCCTGCGTGATGCCACCGAGACGCTGGCGAAATCGGAGATGCTGAAACACGCGTTCGGCGACGGCGTGCTCGAGCATTACGTCCATACGGCGCGCTGGGAGCAGTTCGAATACGACCGCCGCATTACCGATTGGGAACTGCATAGAGGATTCGAGCGGTATTGACGGTGTTGTGATTCATGTTAGTGTTGCGATAAATACATCACAACACACGGAGCTGATGTTGCCCCAGGGTAGAGCTAAAATCGACAAGGCGTGGTTTCAGGACCAAATGAAAGAGCGTGGCTTGTCGCTGCGCCGCACAGCAAGCCGTATAGGTATAGACCCAGGCGCGCTGTCTCGGACACTGAATGGCGAACGGCGCATGCGGATCGATGAAATCCATAAGATCGCGGAAATTTTCGGTACTTCGGCAAGCGGGGTCCTGCTTCATCTCGGCTCACCGAACGACGGAAGCACCGAAAATACTCGGGCCCGGCGTCGTCGGGGCTTCATGGAGGAGCAGGTGGATTTCAAGGGTGCAACGGCAATGAATGACGACAACAAAGACCACATCGTGCCGCCGAGGGGTGCTGATCCGTTGTTTGGATGCATGGCCGGGACGCTCACCCTTCTTCCCGATGTCGATTACACCGCACCTGCAGATCCGGATTGGGGCAAGGTGTATGACGACTGATGGAGTGCTGCTCGACACTTGCTTCATGCTGTGGCTCTCAACGGAGCAGCCGGTCACGAGGACGGCGGTCGAGAAGGTGACCAGCGCGCGAAAAAATGGCGGCGTGATCGCGGTTTCCGTCATGTCGGCCTGGGAGATCGGAATGCTTGTCGCCAAAGGCCGGCTTCCGTTCATCAAGTCGCCGCTCGCATGGTTTGAACGGTTCGTGCAAGCCGGGGCAACGAGCGTTGAGGGCATCGACAGCGAGCTTTTGGTCGAGTCTTCGTTCCTGCCTGGTGTCGTTCACAACGATCCGACAGACCGGATTATCATAGCTACGGCGCGTTCGAAGAACCTCGAGATTATCACCCGCGATCGGGCGATCCTTGCCTATGGCGCGGCTGGCTTCGTCAAAACAGTCCCTTGTTGATTGGAAACCTCCTTGGAAACTATCAAACTCAAATCTCCCGTCGATGGTTCGATCTATGCCGAACGGCCAATCGCGACGGACCAGGCGATCAACGCTGCGGTCGAGCGTGCCAAGGCGGCGCAGGAGAAATGGGCTGAGACGCCGACCGTCGAGCGCGGCAAATACATGCTGGCCATGCTGGAAGCGCTGGTGGCCATGACCGACGAGATTGTGCCGGAGATCGCCTGGCAGATGGGCCGTCCGGTGCGCTATGGCGGCGAGTTCGGCGGCGTCAGGGAACGCACCAGCTACATGGTCGAGATCGCGGAAGCGGCACTGAAGCCGGTGATGGCCTCAAATCCTAAGGACGGGTTTCGCCGCTATGTGAAGAAGGTGCCGCTCGGCGTGGTCATGGTGATCGCGCCGTGGAACTATCCCTATCTCACCGCCGTCAATACGATCGTGCCGGCGCTGATGGCCGGCAGCGCCGTCATCCTCAAACATGCGGCGCAGACGCTGCTGGTCGGCGAACGCTTTCAACAGGCGTTCGACAAAGCAGGCCTGCCCAAGGGCCTGTTCCAGAACCTCGTCATGAACCACGCGCAGACCGAAAAACTGCTCGGCTCGGGCAAGATCGACCATGTCAATTTCACCGGCTCTGTCGCTGGCGGCCGCGCCATCGAGAAGGCCGCGGCTGGCACCTTCATGACGCTCGGCCTCGAACTCGGCGGCAAGGACCCGGCCTATGTCCTGGCCGACGCCAAAGTGGATCATGCCGTCGCCAACCTGGTCGACGGCGCCTTCTACAATTCCGGCCAATGCTGCTGCGGCATCGAGCGCGTCTATGTCCACGAGAAGGTCTATGACGAGTTCGTCGAAGGCTTCATCGCCGAAACCAAGAACTACGTCGTCGGGAACCCGCTCGACCAGGCGACGACGATGGGGCCGATGGCCCAGGCGCGCTTCGCCGACCTGATCCGCGAGCAGAAGGCCGAGGCGCTGCGCAAGGGCGCCAAGGCCCACATCAACATCAAGGTGGCCAATGACGAGCAAGGCTCGCCTTACCTGGCGCCGGAAGTGCTGACCGAGGTCGACCATCAGATGAGCGTCATGCGGGAGGAAAGCTTTGGGCCGATCGTCGGCATCATGAAGGTGCGCAACGACGAGGAGGCGATCGCGCTGATGAACGACAGCCCCTACGGGCTGACGGCCTCGATCTGGACGCGCGACATCGACCATGCGGCGGCGATCGGCGACCGCGTCGAGACCGGCACCGTGTTCATGAACCGCTGCGACTATCTCGATCCGGCGCTGGTCTGGACCGGCGTCAAGGACACCGGCAAGGGCGCGGCCCTGTCGGCCATCGGCTACGACAATCTGACGAGGCCGAAATCATACCATCTGCGTGAAGCCATCTGATTTTTCGAAAGATAAAAATGACAAAATTGATTTCCAAATGGAACTACCCGACAACCGTGCGCTTCGGCGCGGGGCGCATCAAGGAATTGCCTGATGTGCTTGATGCGACCGGCATCAAGCGGCCGCTCTTCGTTACCGATCCAGGGCTGGCCAAACTTCCGGTCGTCGCTTCTACGTTGAAGATCCTCGACGACGCCAAGGTACCCTATGGCGTGTTTTCCGAGGTCAAGCCGAACCCCGTGGACTCCAACCTGACCGCCGGCATTGCCGTGTTCAAGAAGGGCAAGCATGACGGCGTCATCGCCTTCGGCGGCGGCTCGGCGCTCGACCTCGGCAAGCTGATCGCCTTCCAGGCCGGCCAAACGCGGCCGGTCTGGGATTTCGAAGATATCGGCAACTGGTGGACGCGCGCCAACTCCGATGCGATCGCGCCGATCATCGCCGTGCCGACCACGGCCGGCACCGGCTCGGAGGTCGGCCGCGCCGGCGTCATCACCAATGAAGCGACCCACACCAAGAAGGTCATCTTCCATCCGAAACTTTTGCCGGCGATCGTCATCGCCGATCCGGAACTGTCGGTCGGCATGCCGGGCTTCATCACCGCCGGCACCGGCATGGACGCGCTCGCCCACTGCCTCGAGGCTTATTGCGCGCCGGGCTATCATCCGATGGCCGACGGCATCGCGGTCGAAGGCGTGCGCCTCGTCTTCGAGAACCTGCCGAAGGCCTATGCCAACGGCAAGGATCTCGTCGCCCGCGCCCACATGATGAGTGCGGCCGCGATGGGCGCTGCCGCCTTCCAGAAGGGGCTGGGCGCTATCCACTCGCTGTCGCATCCGATCGGCGCGCTCTACGACACCCATCACGGCATGACCAATGCTGTGTTCATGCCCTATGTGCTGGCCTTCAACCGCGACGCCATCGAGGTGCGCGTCGCCCGGCTCGCGGCTTATTGCGGCATCAAGGGCGGCTTCGACGGCTTCGCCAAGGCTGTCATCAAGCTGCGCAAGGAACTGAAGGTGCCGCACGCGCTGCCGGGCCTGATCAAGGGGCTCGACATGGACAAGAAGCGCAAGGGCCTGATCGCCGACATGGCGGTGGTCGATCCGACCGCCGGCGGCAACCCGGTCAAGCTGACCAGGAAGGCGGCGCTGACGCTACTCGACAACGCCATTGCCGGCACCGCCTGAGACGGTTTTGCGCCGGGAATTTGATCTGGGAATTGAGGCAAAGAAAGGGGAAAAGATGAAAGGCAAGACCAAAATTCATTAGCCGGAAAAAGAATCGCGGAGCGATTGCTACAGTCCGTCAAAAAGAGTTTACTTTTCGTACTGCAGGGCATCGCTTTCACAAAGCTTTCATAGGGCTGTCACACGAAAACGATACCGCATCGCAGGCGTCCAACGGCGTCAGTTCAACGGAGAGAACACATGTTCAAATTCACGGGAAAAGTGCTTTCCCTTACGGCCGTCGCCCTGATGGCGACCTCTGCCATCTCGTCGGCGCAGTCCATGGATGAACTCGTCGCCGCCGCCAAGGCGGAAGGCCAGCTCACCACCATCGCGCTGCCGCACAGCTGGTGCGGCTATGGCGACGTCATCGCCGGCTTCAAGGCGAAGTATCCGGAAATCACCGTCAACGAGCTCAATCCCGATGCCGGCTCCGGCGACGAGATCGAGGCGATCAAGGCCAACAAGGACAATAAGGGCCCGCAGGCGCCTGATGTCATCGACGTCGGCCTGTCTTTTGGCCCGTCCGCCAAGGCAGACGGCCTGATCCAACCCTACAAGGTTTCGACCTGGGATACGATTCCTGACAGCGCCAAGGATGCCGACGGCTACTGGTACGGCGACTATTACGGCGTGCTCGCCTTCGGCGTGAACAAGGCCGTCGTGCAGAACTCACCACAGGACTGGGCCGACCTGCTGAAGCCGGAATATGCCAACTCGGTGGCGCTCGCCGGTGACCCGCGCACCTCGAACAACGCCGTCATTTCGGTTTACGCTTCGGGCCTCGCGGCTGGCGGTACCCCCGGCCAGGACGCCGCCGCCAAGGGTCTGCAGTTCTTCAAGCAGCTCAACGATGCCGGCAACTTCGTGCCGGTCGACGGTGAAGCGGCAGCTGTCGCCCAGGGCACGACACCGATCGTGATGAACTGGGACTACAACCTGCTTGCCATGCGCGACAAGATGGCCGGCAATCCGGAAATCGAAATCGTCGTGCCAAAGAGCGCGGTGGTCGCAGGCGTCTACGTCCAGGCGATCAGCGCCTATGCGCCGCATCCGAACGCCGCCAAGCTGTGGATGGAGTATCTCTACTCAGACGAAGGCCAGCTCGGCTGGCTGAAGGGCTACTGCCACCCGATCCGCTTCAATGATCTCGCCAAGAAGGGCGTGATCCCGAAGGAAATGCTGGACAAGCTGCCGGCCGCCGAGAGCTACGAAAAAGCGATATTCCCAACCTTGGAGGAGCAGAACGCCGCCAAGAAGGAAATCAGCACGAACTGGGATGCCATCGTTGGCGCCGTCGTGAAGTAATTCATAGGGCGCCGGCCGGTTCGCCGCCCGGCGCCCTATGCCGAACTTCGGGAATTCCATGGCAGACTCCACAATATCCCAGACAGCCAGCGTCAGCCCTGGCGCGCCGGAGATCAGCCGCCTTCGGCTGCCACTGCATTGGTTAGGCGTAACTCCGTTCTTCATTTTCGCGCTGCTCTTTCTGATCTTGCCCACCGTAGGGCTGATCGCGGGCGCGTTCAAAAATGCAGCCGGCGACTATACGCTCGACAACATCATAGCGTTGTCGCAACCAAAGCTCGCGGCCGCCTATTGGGTATCCATTCAGATCAGCTTCGTTTCCGCGGTCCTTGGCGCCTTGATCGGCCTGGCAATGGCGGTGGCAGTCGTTCGCGGCGGCTTGCCGTCGTGGTTACGCTCGGCGACCTTGACCTTCTCAGGCGTCGCCTCGAATTTCGCCGGCGTGCCGCTGGCATTCTCGTTCATCGCGACGCTAGGTCGGCTCGGAGTGGCGACGATCCTGTTGCGAGATGTTTTCGGCATTAACATCTATTCGCTCGGCTTCAGTATCTTTTCGTTCTGGGGCCTGATCCTCACCTACCTCTATTTCCAGATTCCATTGATGATCGTCATCATCACGCCGGCGGTCGATGGGCTGAAGAAGGAATGGGGCGAAGCTGCCGCCACGCTCGGCGCAACCAATTGGCAATATTGGCGCATGGTTGTCATCCCGGTGTTATGGCCGAGTTTTCTCGGCACGACGGTCCTCCTTTTTGCCAACGCGTTCGGAGCGGTCGCGACAGCCTATGCACTGACGGGGCCGTCACTCAACATCGTGCCCATCCAGCTGTTCGCGCAGATTCGCGGCGACGTGCTTTACAATCCGAATCTAGGCTACGCGCTTGCATTCGGCATGATCGTCATCACCGGCCTGGCCAATCTTTTCTACATCTTGTTCCAGCGGCGAGCCGAACGGTGGCTGAAATGAAGCAAGGCAGCCGTTTTGGGGCCTGGCTCGTTTTTGGCGTGGGAACCACCTATTTTGTCCTGCCGCTTTTGGCGACCTTTGAATTCTCGTTGCGTAAGCGGCGAGGGGAATACTCCTTTGACGCCTACCGCTCGGTCTTCGAAGATCCGAATTTCCAGGCGACATTTACCTATTCCGTCGTTGTGGCGATCTTCACCATCCTTTTGGGCGTGCTCCTCGTTGTTCCGACGGCCTACTGGATACGGCTGCGGCTACCGCATCTGCGGCCGGTGGTAGAGTTCATCACCCTGCTGCCGCTGGTTATTCCCGCCATCGTCATCGTCTTCGGCTACATCAGAATGTTCGGTTCGAATTCGGCGTTGCCTTTTCTGGCGACAGCGCGCGGCACCGATGCTCTGCTGGTCATCGGCTATACGACGTTGGCGCTGCCTTATATGTACCGGGCGGTCGATACCGGTCTCAGGACCATCGACGTCAGAACGCTCACCGAAGCCGCACAAATCCTCGGCGCCGGCTGGACCACCATCATCGCCCGCATCATCCTGCCGAACGTACTGATCGCCGTCTTATCCGGCGCGTTCCTGAGTTTTGCCATCGTCATCGGCGAGTTCACCATGGCGTCGCTGCTGAACCGCCCGGCCTTCGGCCCCTATCTGCAGAACATCGGCGCCAACAGTGCCTATGAGCCGTCGGCACTGGCGCTCATCTCGTTCGCCATCACCTGGGGCTGCATGTCGCTGATCCAGATCCTGTCGCGTTTTGCGCCACGATCGGCGAACCGGCCAAACTGATCGAAGATTACTGACCCGAAAGAAAAGCCATGGCCGAGCCATTCCTCTCCATCCAGCAGGTTCGAAAAGCCTTCGGCGCCACCACCGTCGTCCAGGACTTCAATCTCGACGTCGAGCCGGGCGAATTCGTCTCGTTCCTCGGGCCATCGGGCTGCGGCAAGACGACGGTGCTGCGCATGGTCGCCGGCTTCGAGGAGCCGAGCGCCGGCAAGATCGTCGTGGCCGGCAAGGACATCACCCGGCTCAAGCCCAACCAGCGCAATATCGGCATGGTGTTCCAGGCCTACGCGCTGTTTCCGAACCTGACCGTAGCGCAGAACATCGGCTTCGGGCTGAAGGTCGCGGGTATGCCAAAGGCCGATGCCGACAGGCGCGTTGCCGAGATGCTCGAGCTCATCAAGCTGCCGCAGATGGGCGACCGCTATCCCTATCAGCTCTCCGGCGGCCAGCAGCAGCGTATCGCGCTGGCGCGGGCGATTGCGCCGAAGCCGAAGCTCCTGCTGCTCGACGAGCCGCTGTCGGCGCTCGACGCCAAGGTGCGCGTGTCCCTGCGCGAGGAAATCCGCTCGATCCAGAAGAAGCTCGGCATCACCACCGTCTTCGTCACCCACGACCAGGAAGAAGCGCTGTCGATCTCCGACCGCATCGCCGTCATGTATGGCGGCAAGGCCGAGCAGGTGGGCACGCCGTTCGAGATCTACAACCGGCCGGCAACCAAGTTCGTCGCCAATTTCGTCGGCACGTTGAACGTGCTCGAAGGCACCGTCACCGACGCGGCATCGGGCAAGGTGCGCGTCAACGCGCAAGAGATCTCGCTGCAGGGAAAGCTTAACGGCTCCAAGTCTGGCGACACGCTGTCGCTGGCACTGCGGCCCGAGGCGATTTCGCTCGGCCGCCATCCCGGCCGCGACGCGAGCCTTTCGGGCGAGATCACCGAAGTGCATTTCCTCGGCTCGGTCATCCGGGTTCGCGTCGGCATCGGCGGCAGCACGGTGTCGCTCGACACGTTCAACAGCCCGGCCACCCCGCCGCCCGCCGTCGGCGAAAAGGCCGAGATTTCCTTCTCGTCGGGCGACATGCTGGTGCTGCATTAAAGCGGCAGACACGGGATTGGATCGCCGATCCGGCGGGGCAACGACCCCACATGAACGGCATTCCGAGATCGAAATCGACCTCAAGCAGGGTATTAGGGGTCATCATCAGCAATGCACTCGTCCCATTGGCATTTCTCAGAATTTGTTTGCCGTTTCCCCCTAACGTCCTGAGGACTTCCATTTGCTGTGGATGTTCCATCGGTAGTTATAGGACATTCCCGTTTTGAAAATATCCTCTTTGTGGATCGCCTGCTTCGCCCGGGGAATGATAGGCGAGATGATTTCGAAGGAATAATCGGTCAATTTCTTGAAAGAATCTCCATACTTAAGACAGTATTTCTTCATACTGTCTTCGCTGGTCAGATCGAAATATCCAAGATCAACCCATTTCCCTTCTATGATGGAGAGCAATCTCTCATTCGTCTGCTGCGCCCAGAGTCCCATCCCTGGGTCCGGTCTCGAAGTTCCCGAAAGTTTGATCTTTGCCGCCAACGACTCGTCGTATAGCGCGGAGGCCGTGGCCATGGGCGGAAACAGTATCAATGTGCACAATGCTATGAATAGTCTTGGCACCGGGGAGCTCCTTGCGCGGCTAAAACTGGCATAGAGATTTGAATTCTTCGCCTGGTAGTAAACGACTGGTGTCATCGACAGGTCAAGCCGGCGGGATGAAAGGCTGCGAGATCGCCTGAAAGACAGGCAGTGCTTCCATCCGTTCGGCATGGGCGCCGAGCGCCGGGAAAGCGGCAAGCGAAGCCAGTCCGGGATGCGCCTCGCCAAGGAAGCGGAGCACGGCGGCAACCGCGATGTCGGCGTGACCGATGCGATCGCCGAACCAGTAGGTTTCAGGCCTTGCGCTGCGATCGGCTTCCAGTGCAGCCATGGCTCCCCGTATCTGCTTGCGGCAGCGTTCGACCCAGAGGTCGGAGACTGTCTCGTGCAGCAGCCTCTCGTAAAACATGCTGACTGCCTTGTCGCCCAGCCCGGTGGCCAGACCAGCGATCTTCAGCGCTTGGCGGCGCGCCGGCTCGTCGGTCGGAAACATCCTGCGATCGGCCGCTCCAAGGCTGTCCAGATGGTCCAGCATGGCGTGGCTTTCGATTAGCACCTCGCCATCGTCCAGCACCAGGGTTGGCACGCGCGTCAATGGATTATAGGGCCTGATCTTGTCCGCATCGCTGAAAGTCGACCAGGGACGATGTTCAAACGTCAGGTTGTACAGGGTCAGCGCAATGCCGACGCGACGGACGAAGGGCGAGTCATATTGGCCGATGAGGATCATGACCCAAGCTTATACGCAGACAACCGCCTCAACGCATACTGCCAAGTCACGGTATACTGCCAAGTCACGGCATACTGCCAAGTCAGGGCACTAGGCCAATCAACAGCAGCTTATGGTTTTTGCCACTGCCAACAATCGCGCTTCGCCGCTACGTTGACGTATGGCGCTTTTCGAGCTGACCCTTGTTCTCCTGCTGATCGCTGTCGCGCTGACGGCGTTGTCGCGGCGTCTCCAGATTCCTTATCCCTCCTTGCTGGCGTTGGCCGGCGCAGGCATCGCCTTCCTGCCGTTTGCACCGACCATCGAGATCGATCCCGAACTGGCGCTCGCCTTGTTCATCGCGCCGGTGCTTCTCGACGCGGCCTACGATACGTCGCTGCGCGACCTTAACCGCTACAGGCTGCCGCTCGTCCTGCTGGCGCTAGGCGCCGTCGTTTTCACCACCGCGGTCGTGGCCCTCGTCGGATGGACAATGGCAGGCCTGCCGATCGCTGCGGCTATTGCCCTTGGCGCGATCGTCGCGCCGCCCGATGCCGTCGCGGCGTCGGCCGTGCTTGGACAGTTCAAGGTGCCGCACCGCGTCACCGCGATCCTGCAAGGCGAAAGCCTGCTCAATGACGCCACGGCACTCCTGATCTACCGTATGGCGGTTTCGGCAGCTGCCGGCTCCATCCTGCTGAGCAGCGCGGTTCCGATGATCTTGCTGTCGACGGTCGGCAGCCTTGCCGCTGGTTACGTGCTCGGCCGATTGTCTCTCGTCACCCTCAGCCGCATCAGCGATCCGGCAAGTGGCACGGTGGTGCAATTTGCCGGAACATTCGGCGTCTGGATCCTGGCCGACAGGATCGGCCTCTCCGCCATCATAACAATCGTCGTCTATGCCATGACCATCGCGCGCACCGCGCCGCGCCGCATGCCGGCCAGAAATCGCGTCAGCTCCTACTCGGTCTGGGAGACAGCGGTGTTCGTGCTCAACGTGCTTGCCTTCGTCCTGATGGGACTTCAGGCACGATTGATCGTCGGCCGGCTCGCCGAGCAGGGGCAGGTCGAAGCGTTCGTGTTCGCCGCAGCGGTGCTGGCTGTCGTCATTGTTTCGCGCCTCGTATGGGTGCTCGGATGCGGCGCGATCATGAGGTGGCTTGCCAGCTTCGGTGACGCGGACCGGCAGGCCGAAGCCCCGTCGTTTCGCGGCGGTGTGCTGATCGGCTGGTGCGGCATGCGCGGGCTGGTCACCCTTGCGGCAGCGTTTGCCTTGCCGGCTGACTTTCCCGGCCGCGACCCGATTGTGCTCGCCGCATTCTCGGTCGTCCTCGGCACCTTGGTGCTGCAAGGCATCAGCCTGAAGCCGCTGCTGCGCCTGCTTGGTCTCGATCCGGACGAAATTGTCGACCGCGAAGTCGCGCAGGCGCGCGTCGCCATCATGCAGGCAGCGCTGGACGTGTTGAGCGGCAAGACATCGAATGCCGCGGCCGTGGTCCGCGAGCAATTTGCCGCGCAGCGCATGGTCGCTGAAAATCCTGGCGATGGCCAGGCTGCAACCGAGTACGACAGGCTGCGCCTCTATGCCATCAAGAGCCAGCGTGACGCGCTGGAACAGCTGCGTATCGACGGGACGATCGGCGACGAAGCGTATCATCGCCTGGAGGAGGAAATCGACTGGTCGGAACTGGCCGCTTCTCCGCCCGGACGATTCCAGCCGCTAACGACTTAGGCGCGCTGTCTGGCCCAAGCTCTCTGCATCCGGCTGCACATTGCAACGAATCCGCCAAACCGCTACTGCCATCACAAAATTGAGCCGGTTAAGCAATGAAGCTGGTCAGCTACAACATCCAGTACGGTTTCGGCAGCGACGGCCGCTACGATCTCGCGCGCTGTGCCAAGGTCGTCGCCGGTGCCGACATCATCGCGCTGCAGGAGGTGGAACGGCACTGGCTGCGTTCTAACGAGGATGACCAGCCGGAAATCTTTTCGCGGCTGCTGCCTGATTATCACTGGGTCTACGGGCCAGCCTTCGACATGGACGCTAGCGAGCGGCGTGACGGCCGCATCGTCAACCGGCGGCGGCAATTCGGCACCATGGTCCTGTCAAAGCTGCCGATCGTCTGGTCGCGCCTGCACGTGTTGCCGCTGCGCCGTACCGTGCGTCCGCTCAACACCCGCAACGCGGCGCTTGAATGCATGATCCGCACCCCTGCCGGTCCGTTGCGGGTGCTGTCGCTGCATCTGGCGCATATCGCCGCCGAAGAGCGGCTGGAGCAGATCGACTACCTGCTCGCCGAGCATCGCCGAGCACTGTCCGACGGCGGCCCGTGGAGCGGCGCCGATGACGAACCCGAGCGCAACTGGAGCAATGGCGAGCCGGTGCCGGAAAACCCGCTGGCGGCAATCTGGATGGGCGATTTCAACATGGAGCCGGGCAGCAGCGAATACCGGCGCATCGTCGGCAGCACGCCCTATCACCGTGGTGCCGCCTATCTCGACGGTTTCGTCGATGCCGCCGCCGTCACCGGCGAACCGACGGCGGATTTCCACACCCATGTGAAGACCATCGACGGCAGACTGGCAAAGCGCCGGCTCGACCATTGCTTCGTCGGCGGGATGTTGGCGGGACGGGTGCGCTCGGTCAGCGCAGATATCGGCGAAATCGCCTCGGACCATTTTCCGCTGCGGGTCGACATCGACCTGGAAACGCCGTTCGCGACGGGGGCCGGAGGCGGATGAGCCGCCGATGACCCTGTCCGTCTTCTTCGCGGTGCTTGCCGCCGCCGCCATGCACGCGATCTGGAACGCGCTGGTCAAGGTCCATCTCGACCGCTTCCTGTCGATCACGCTGATGACGCTCGGCATGGGCGCCGTGGCGCTTCTGGCACTGCCATTTGTGGAGGTGCCGAAATCGGAAGTGTGGCCGTACATCATCGCGTCGGTGATCTTCCACATGGGCTACAGGACGTTCCTGATCGGCGCCTACAAGGCCGGCGATTTCGCCCAGACCTATCCGCTGGCGCGCGGCACGGCGCCTCTGCTTGCAGCACTTGGCGGCATCGTGGCCGTCGCCGAAGTTCCGGCGCCGCTGGCTATTGTGGGGATCATCCTTCTCTCGGCCGGGACGCTGGTGTTGTCGTTTCGCGGTGGCGCGCATCTGGAGAGGCTGAACCTGCGTGCGGTTGGCTTTGCGCTGGGCACCTCGATCTTTATAGCCAGCTATACGCTGTCCGACGGCAGCGGCGCGCGGCTGGCCGCTACCGCATCGAGCTATGCGGCATGGCTGTTCGTCTGCGATGCGCTGTGGGCGCTGGTGCTGTGCCTGATCTTCCGCGGACCAAAGGCGCTGCCGGTGCTGGCGCGCGACTGGAAGGCGGGCGTGTACACTGGCGTGCTCAGCGGTGCCGCCTACTGGATCGTCATGTGGGCGATGACCAAGGCGCCGATCGCCTCGGTCGCGGCGCTGCGCGAAACCTCCATCCTGTTCGCCATGATGATCTCGGTGTTTGCGCTCGGCGAGAAGATGACTGCCTGGCGCGGTGTCGCCGTGCTCAGCATTGTTGCCGGCGTCGTCGCGTTGAGGCTTGGATAAGCTAAGGGCTTATATCGAGGTCGAACACCATCAGCCCGTTCGTGCCGCCTTCGAGCGCCGCGACCAGCCGGGCGCCAGCCCGCCGGTGAGCCTCATGCACCAGATAGGCATCACGCGCGGCGGCATCGCGAAAGTCGATGGTGAAGCCGTGCGTGAACGGTTCTGGGCTGGTGTTGGCGCTGAATTCGACCTTGGCCATGCCGTCGATCACCGACCGTAGCGCCTCGAGATCGGCATGGATCGCCGCGCGCTCGGTAGCGTCGACGTCGCTGCGAAATCTGACGAAAACACAGTGTCTGATCATTCTTGAGTCCCTATGCCGCGCGGTTGCCGGAAAACACGGCCGGCGGCAGTGGTTCGCGGCCAAGGATCAGATCGGCGCCCTTTTCTCCGACCATGATCGTCGGCGCATTGGTGTTAGAGGATGGGATGTGTGGCATCACCGAGGCGTCGCAGACGCGCAACCCTTCGATGCCGCGCAGCCTGAGATCCGGCGTCACCACACTCATCGCATCATGACCCATGCGGCAGGTGCCGACAGGGTGGTGGTCGGTCTTGGAACTGCGGCAGGCATAGTCGAACAGCTCGTCGTCGCTGGTGAGTGTCGGCCCCGGCAGCACCTCGCGCAGCACGTAAGGGGCAAGTGCCTTCTGCCGCATGATCTCGCGCGCCAGCCTGAGCCCCTTGATCGACATGTCGCGATCGTAGGGGTCGGACCAGTAGTTCGGATCGATCAGCGGGTGGTCGGCGGGGTCGGCGCTGTTCAGCCGCACCGTGCCGCGCGAACGAGGGCGCAGGAGGGCCGAGTTCAGCGTCACGCCTGGATTTTTCAGTTTTTCGACACCGGCCTCGATGCCGGAGCCGAGGCCGAGATGGAGCTGGATATCGGGCGAGGCGGCGGTCGGGTCGGCGTACCAGAAGCCGCCGGTCTCGAACAGGCTGGAGGCAACCGGGCCTTTTTTCAACAGCAGGTACTGCAGGCCGGCCCACACCGTCCGGTGCAGCTTGGCATAGTTGTCGTAGGTGTGGTCGCCGGTGCATTCGGCAATGACGAACAGGTCGAGATGATCCTGCAGGTTGGAACCGACGCCGGGCAGGTCGTGCACCGGCGTCACGCCGACCGACTTCAGATGGTCGGCCGGGCCGATGCCTGACTGCATCAAGAGCTTCGGCGAGCCGATTGCGCCGGACGAGACGATCACTTCGCGCTCGGCACGCAGGGTCGTCGGCTGGCCGCCCGGCCTGTCGACGATCTCGACACCAACGGCGCGGCCTTTCTCGACGACGATGCGCGTCACCAGCACGCCGGTCCTCACGGTCAGGCTCTTGCGCTCGCGGATCGGCCTGAGATAGGCGACCGAGGCGGAGGAGCGTCTCGCGTCCTTCTGCGTCAATTGGTAATAACCGACGCCTTCTTGGGCTATCCCGTTGAAGTCCGGATTGAAGGGAATGCCCATCTCCTGTCCGGCGCGGAAATAAGCCTCGCAGATCGGCAGCGGCGCAATCGGGTTCGACACGCCGAGCGGACCCTGGTCGCCGTGAAAATCGTTGGCGTAGCGCTGGTTGTTCTCGGCCCGCTTGAAATAGGGCAGCACGTCGCGATAGCCCCAGCCGGCAAGGCCCTCTTCCTTCTCCCAGGCGTCGTAATCGCGGGCGTTGCCGCGTGTATAGATCTGGGCGTTGATGGAGGAGCCGCCGCCGATCACCTTGGCCTGTGTGTACCGGAAGACGCGGTCCTTCATGTGCTTTTGCGGCACGGTCGACCAGCCCCAGGCGGCGATGCCCTTGGTCATCTTGGCGAAACCGGCCGGCATGTGGATCAGCGGGTGCCAGTCCTTGCCGCCGGCCTCGAGCAGCAGCACCTGATGCGACGGATCTTCGCTCAGCCGGTTGGCCAGGACGCAGCCGGCCGGGCCGGCGCCGACGATGATGTAGTCGGTCATGGCATCACCTGTTCACAGCCTCGGCACCGACAGTGCGCCGTCGACATTGATGATCGAGCCGGTCGAAAAGCCGAGCTTGCCGTCGGCGAGTGCCGCCACCGCGTCGCCGACATCGGCGGCTTCGCCCCAGCGCTTTGCCGGCACCAGACCGCCGTCGATCAGCGCGTCGTATTTGGCGATGACGCCTGCCGTCATGTCGGTGCGGATGATGCCCGGCCGCACCTCGAACACCCCGATACTTTCGGCGGCGAGCCGCAGCGCCAGGGTTTTCACCCACATCGAAAGCCCGGCCTTGGAGATGCAATAGTCGGCACGCTCGGGCGAGGCCATTTCGGCGCTGACCGAGGTGATGGTGATGATCGACTTTGGGTGATCGCCCGGCGCCGCAAGCATCGCCTTGGCGACGGCCTGGCTGAGGAAGACGGTGCCACGCAGATTGACGCCGAGTGTGCGGTCGAAATTTTCCGGTTTCAATTCCAGCAGGTCGCCGCGTACGACGGCGCCGATGCCGGCATTGTTGACCAGGCAGTCGATGCGGCCGAAGGCGCTTGTCGCGGCATCGACCAATGCGGCATGGTCGTCGAGGTCGGCGATGTCGCCGCAATGGTAGGCGAACTTCGCACCGCGGGCGGCGATGTCAGCGGCAAGCCCGTCAGGGGCATTATCGGCAAGGTCCACGACAAGGATGTCGAAGCCCGCATCGGCCAGCGCTTCGGCGCAAGCAAGGCCGATGCCGCGCGCGCCGCCGGTGACGATGGCTGCCGGGCGCCTCATGCGACAAGCTCCGTCTTGCGGATGTGGTCGGCGACGCGCAATGCCTGCGCGGCAATCGACAGGGCCGGATTGACCGCGGCCGAGTTCGGCAGGAAGCTAGCGTCGACAACAAACAGGTTCCGGTGGTCGAACGACTGGCAGAAGGGGTCGAGGGGCGAGGTCGCCGGATCGTCGCCCATCTTCACCGTACCGCACTGATGCGACGGCGTGCGCTTGTCGAACGGCCGCGACAGGACGATCGGATAACCGCAGGCGCGGAAATTCTCGCGCATCACCTTGGTCAGTCCCTCGAGCGACTGCATGTTGGAGCGCCGCCACTGCATGACGATATCGTTGCCGTCGACCATGATGCGGCTTTCGGGATCGGGCAGGTCCTCGCACATCAGGTACCAGTCGACGGCGTGGCCGGCCATGAAGTCCAGCGCGAATTTGGGTGCAAGCTTGACGTTGGCCGTCAGGATGTAGCCGTCGATCTTGCCCAGAAGCTGGACGTTGCCGAGCGGCTTGCCGCCCTTGCCGCCGGACAGATAGTAGTCGTTGAGCATCAGCGTCTTCTGGTAGACGGACGTGTTCCTGCGGCGCGGGTCGATCGCCAGCATAGCGCTCGAATTGTGGTTCATGAAGTTGCGGCCGACCTGGTCGGAACGGTTGGCGAGGCCCTTGCCGTCGGGAGATGGCGAGCGCAGCAGGATGACCGCCGAATTGACCGCGCCGGCCGAGAGGATGACCAGCTTCGGCGTCACTTTCTTCAGCGTGCCATTCTGGCGATAGTGAACGGCGGCAATCGTCCTGGCATCCGATGACGCTTCGAGATATTCGACATGGGCGCCGGTCTCGAGCTTGATGTTCCGGTCGGCCAGTGCCGCCGCCAGTGGCCCCGTTTGCGCGTCGACCTTGCCGGTCCCAGTGTTGGGAAAAGCGTCCCAGCCTGTCTTGCCGTCCTTTAGCCAGGCATCGATGTCGACGCCGAGCGGCAGCGATGCCGGGTGCAGGCCGAGGCCCTTGAGCTCGGTGCGGGCGCGGGCGATCGGCGGCTCGTCCGGCACCGGCCCGAACGCATAGGGGATCGAGTGGAACGGCTCGGTCGGGTCTTCGCCCAGTGCGCCGCGCACGCGGAAAAGCTGCTCGGCCCTGGAATACCAGGGCTCGAATTCCTCATAGGAGAATGGCCAGGCAGGCGAGATGCCGCCATAATGCTCCATCTCCGAAAAGTCTTCCTTGCGGTAGCGGATCAGCACCGCGCCATAGAATTTCGAATTGCCGCCGACGTAGTAGTAGTTACCGGGATTGAACGCAGCACCCCCGGCCTCGCGCCACATCTCCTTCGGCCGATAGTGGCCGTCGACGAAGATGGCGCGCGTGTCGCGTGTGTGCGGCGTCGCCGGCAGCGGTTCGCCGCGCTCCAGCATCAGGATCGAGGCCCCACTGCCGGCAAGGCCGGAGGCGATCGTGGCGCCGCCGATGCCGGAGCCGATGATGACGATGTCGGGATTTGTCATGGCTGTCAGAGGATACGGTTCTCGGTCGCCGGATCGAAGAACACTGCCTTGGTCAGGTTGAAGGCGAGCGGCGTGCTGGTACCCGGCTGGATGTTGGCGTCGGCGCGCAGACGCGCCACCACCGCCTTGCCGCCCAGATTGGTGACGGCGAAAGTGTCGGAGCCGGCCGGTTCCACGACTTCGATATGGCAGTCGGCGGTGGCGATGTTCGATGCGTTACGTTCGGCCCCTTCCGGATCGGTCAGGGCTTCGGGGCGGACCCCGAAGATGATCGGCTTGTCGTGGAATGCCGACAGACCCGACGGCGCATCGGCCAGCGGCAGCGAGATCGGCTCGCGCGCCTCTCGCTGCAGCACCACGGAAAGTGCATTGCCATTGCCGCCGATCGTCGCCGGGATCAGGTTCATGGCCGGCGAGCCCATGAAGTCGGCAACGAACAGATTGGTCGGGTTGTTGTAGATTTCGGCCGGCGTGCCGAACTGCTGCACCTCGCCGTCGCGCATCACCGCGATCTTGGTGGCCAGCGTCATCGCCTCGATCTGGTCGTGGGTGACGTAGACGATCGTTGTGCCGGTGGTCGCGTGCAGGCGCTTGATCTCGATGCGCATGTCGACGCGCAGCTTGGCGTCGAGATTGGAGAGCGGCTCGTCGAAGAGAAAGAGCTTGGGGTCCCGCACCAGCGCCCGGCCCATAGCGACGCGCTGGCGCTGGCCGCCGGAGAGCTGGCTTGGCTTGCGCTGCAAGAGGTGGCCGATCTGCAGCACCTTCGCCACCTTGTCGATCGCCTTCTGGCGCTCCTGAGCCGGCACGCCGCGCATCTCCATGCCGAAGGCAATGTTTCCAGCGACCGTCATGTTCGGATAGAGCGCGTAGCTCTGGAACACCATGGCGATGTCGCGCTTCGAAGGGTGGAGATCGTTGATCGTCCGGCCGTCGACGCGGATTTCGCCTTCGGTGATGGTTTCCAGGCCGGCGATGGTGTTGAGCAAGGTCGACTTGCCGCAGCCGGACGGGCCGACCAGCACCAGGAAGCCGCCTTTTTCGAGATCGACGTCGATGCCCTTCAGGATCTCGACCGATCCGAACCGCTTCCTCAGCCCATTGATTTCGAGAAAAGCCATTCGATTATCCTTTGACGGCGCCGGCCATCAGGCCGCGCACAAAATAGCGGCCAGCGACCACGTAGACGAGAAGGGTCGGCAGTGCGGCGATCATCGCCGCTGCCATGTTGACGTTGTATTCGACGACGCCGGTCGAGGTGTTGACGACGTTGTTCAGCGCCACGGTCATCGGCATCGCGTCGCCGGTGCCGGCATAGGCCGAAGCGAACAGGAAGTCGTTCCAGATGTTGGTGAACTGGTAGATGACGGTGACGACGAAGATCGGCATCGAATTCGGCAGCATGATGCGCCGGAAGATCTGGAAGAAGCTGGCGCCGTCGACCTGTGCGGCCTTGACCAGTTCGGTCGGGAACGCCTCGTAATAATTGCGGAAGAACAAGGTGGTGAAGCCAAGCCCGTAGACGACGTGGACAAAGACCAGGTTGACCGTCGGGTTGCCCAAGCCGAACGAAAATCCCGTTGCGTTTCGCAGCGTCACGCCGAAACGGCCGAGGCTGCCGAGGATCGTCGCCATCGGCAACAGCACCGACTGGAACGGAATGAAGCAGGCAAACAGCATCAGGCCGAAGACCAGCGTGTGGCCGCGGAAGCGCCATTTGGTCAGAACATAGCCGTTGAGGGCGCCGAGCAATGTCGAGATCAGCACCGCCGGAACCACCATCTTGATGGAGTTCCAGAAGTAGCCCTTGATGCCGGCGCAGGTCAGGCCGACGCAGGTCTCGCCCCACGCCTTCAGCCACGGTTCGAAGGTCGGCGCCTGCGGCAGCGCCAGCATGTTGCCGTTCTGGATCTCATCCATGGTCTTGAACGAGGTCACCAGCATGACGAACAGCGGCATCAGGTAGAACAGTGCGAACAGCGCCAGCAGGCCGTAGATGACGATGCGGTTGACGGTTCTGGCGCTGATGCCGCCAGTGCTCTGGCGAGCGGGCGTGGCAATGACGCTCATCGCGGCTTCTCCCTGAGCTCGGAATAGAGATAGGGCACGATGATTGCGGTGATGGTCATCAGCATGATCACGGCGCTGGCCGAGCCGACGGCCATTTCGTTGCGCTTGAAGGTGTATTCATACATGAAGTTCGACGGCAGCCAGGCCGAGCCGCCCGGCCCGCCGCTGGTCAGCGCGACGACGAGATCGTAGGACTTGATGGCGAGGTGGGCGAGCACGATGAAGGCCGAAAGGAACACCGGCCGCAGCAACGGGATGACGATCCGGCGATAGAGCTGGAAAGTGGTGGCGCCGTCGATCTGCGCGGCCTTCATAATCTCGCCGTCGATGCCACGCAGGCCGGCGAGGAACATTGCCATGATGAAGCCCGACGCCTGCCAGACGCCGGCGATCACCACGGTGTAGATGACGAAATCCTTGTTCTTGATCCAGTCGAAATGGAAGCTCGTCCAGCCCCACTGGTGCAGCGTCTGCTCAAGGCCGAGTCCGGGATCGAGGAACCATTTCCAGGCGACCCCGGTGACGATGAAGGACAGCGCCATCGGGTAGAGGTAGATCGGCCGCAATACGCCTTCGCCGCGGATCTTCTGGTCGAGCAGGATGGCCAGGAAAAGGCCGAGCGCCAGGCAGATGAAGATGTAGAGAAAACCGAAAATGCCCATGTTGGTGATCGAGGTGTACCAGCTCGACGGCGGGTCGCTCTCGAAGGTCCAGCGCCACAGCCGCTGATAGGCGCGTGACCCTGTGATGGCATAGGACGGAAAGGTCTTGGAGTTGGTGAAGGACAGATAGACCGTCCACAGGATGAAGCCGTAGACGAAGACGATGGTGATCGCAAAGCTTGGCGCCAGCACGATCTTCGGCAGCGCGTCCTGCATGCGAGAACGCATGGAGGCGCCCGGCCGCGCACTATGCTCCGGCGTCAGCTTGATCTGGGTCGCGACCGTAGTCATGGGCTCCTCCCTCTCGGGTCCCTTCACCGCCAGGCGGGAAGGTTAGCCCCGTCGAGACGGGGCGTGTTGGCTGATCGCCGGCGCCATTCCGACCAGAGGCCGGCCATCCTGGCTTGGTGGAACCTTCCCCACCGGAGGGGGGAAGGCCCTTTCATGCCGGTTTTTTATTTGGCGTCTTCGATTGCGTTAACCAGCTGGGTCACGGCCTCGTCCGAGGTCTTGATCTGGCCGTGGACGAACTTCGAGACGACGTCCTTGTAGGCATTGGCGACGGCCGGCGGCGCGCCATAGCCCTGCGCCAGCGAACCGAACAGCGTGCCGCCTTCGTTGGCCGCCTTCAGGTCGGCCATGCCCTTCTTGCCGCAAGCATCGAAGTCGGTGTCAGGCACGTCCGTGCGGGCCGGGACGGAGCCCTTGACGACGTTGAAAGCCGACTGGAAGCTCTTCGACAAAGTGGCGGTGGCCAAGGCTGCCTGGGCGGCCTTGCGGTCCTCCGGAACGTCGAACATGCCGAACATGTCGGAGTTGTAGACCACGCTGCCGTCGGTGCCCGGGAAGCGGTAGCACAGGAAGTCGGTGCCCGGGGTCTTCTTGGCGGCGTTGAATTCGCCCTTGGCCCAGTCGCCCATCACCTGCACCAGCGCATCGCCCTTGATGACCATGGCGGTGGCAAGGTTCCAGTCGCGGCCCGAGAAGTTCGGGTCGACATAGGTGATGAGCTTGGCGAGGTTGTCGAACGACTTCTTCATCGTGTCGGACTTCAGCTGCTCCTCGTCGAGGTCGTTGAAGGCCTTTTTGTAGAACTCAGGTCCGCCGGTCGACAGCACGACCGAATCGAACATGGTGGCTTCCTGCCAGTTCTGGCCGCCAAGCGCGAGCGGGATGACGCCCGCCGCCTTGGCCTTGTCGAGCAGCGCGATGAACTCGTCAAAGGTCTTAGGCTCGGTGCCGCCGATCTTGTCCATCACCGCCTTGTTGATCCACAGCCAGTTGACCGAGTGGACGTTAACCGGAGCCGCGACCCACTTGCCGTCATAGACCGAGAATTTCTGCAGGGCGGCCGGAACGGACTTGTCCCAGCCCTCCTTTACCGCCGTCTCGGTCAGGTCGCCCATCACGCCGGCCGCGGCATAATCGAGCACGGTATAGCCGAGCATCTGGGAGGCGGTCGGGTAGTTGCCGGCCGCGACCATCGCCTTCAGCGCGGTCATGGCGGCGTCGCCGCCGCCGCCGGCCACGGGCACGTCCTTCCAGGCAAAGCCCTGCTTGGCCAGGTCCTCCTTGAGCACGTTCAAAGCAGCCGCCTCGCCGCCAGACGTCCACCAATGCAGCATCTCGACTTCCTTGACGTCCTGGGCATGGGCCGCGAACGCAAGACCCGACCCGAGGGCCGTTCCGATAAGCAATTTGCGCAACATGTACTTCCTCCCTTGTTGCAGCTACACGACCGGCGGTTGTCCGCCGGGTTCTTCCCAACTCAGCCAACCCACCATCCGGTGCGCTGGCCGCGATGAAACTGGATCGTCTTTTCCTCGGTATAGTCCTCGACGGCGCGCTTGCCGAGTTCGCGTCCGAGACCGGACTGCTTGTAGCCTCCGAAAGGCAGCTCGGGATAACCTTCCATGAACGTGTTCACCCAAACGGTTCCCGAACGCACATTCCGCGCCACCGACATGCAGGTGTCGATGCTGGCGCTCCACACGCCCGCCGATAAACCATAGGGCGTGTTGTTGGCGATGCGCAACGCCTCTTCAATCGATTCAAAGGTCAGCACCGAGAGCACCGGGCCGAACACTTCTTCACGTGCAATGGCCATGTCTTCGGTGACGCCGCGAAGGATGGTCGGATCGAGATATTGACCGGCACTAGAGGCGATCTGCTTGCCGCCGCTATAGACGCTGCTGCCGTCGTTTGCCGCCGCCGTCACGTAGCCGGTGACCTTGGAAAGGTGCTCGGAAGAGATCATCGCGCCGACCTTGGTGCTGTCGTCGAGCGGATCGCCGACGGTGACCCTTGCGGTGAGCGCCTTCACTGCGCCGAGGAAGTCGTCAGCGATCGCCTCGTGGACGATCAGTCGGCTGCCGGCGTTGCAGCATTCGCCGGCGTTGAAAAAGCCGCCGAACACCGCCGCGTCGGCTGCCGCTTCGAGGTCGGCATCTGGAAAGACGATTTGGCCGTTCTTGCCGCCGAGCTCCATCGAGACCTTCTTCAGCGAGTTCGCAGCCGACGCCATGGTCATCTTGCCGACCCGGGTGGAGCCGGTGAACGACACCATCTCGACCAGCGGATGGCTGACCATCGGCGCGCCGACATCGTCGCCCAGGCCAGCGAGGATGTTGACGACGCCATCCGGCAAGCCGGCCTGCATCAGGATGTCGCCGAGCACGAAGGTCGAGGCCGAGGTCATCTCGCTCGGCTTGACCACCGCCGTGCAGCCGGCGGCGAGCGCGAACGGCAGCTTCTGGCTGACGATGAGGAAGGGAAAATTCCACGGCGTGATGATCGAGACGACGCCGATCGGTTCACGCAGCACGACGCCCAGCATGGCGTCGCCGAGGTTGGCGTAGGTTTCGCCATGGAGCGTGCGGGCAAGCGCCGCGGCATAGCGCCAGATGTCGACGGCTCCGCCGATCTCGCCGCGCGCCTGGGCGATCGGCTTGCCGGATTCCAGCACGTCGAGCCGGGCGATCTCCTCGAGCCGCGCCTCGATCAGGTCCGCCGCCTTGAGCAGGATCGCGGCGCGCTCTGCTGCCTTCATCCGCGGCCACAGGCCGGTCTCGAAAGCCTTGTGCGCGGCCTGTACCGCTGCCTCGACTTCCGCCGCGCCGGCTTGCGCATAGCGCGAAACCGTGAAGCCATGGCCGGGGCTCTTGCGCTCCAGCGAGCGGCTGTCGCGGGCATCGACGAACTTGCCGTCGATCAGCAGCCGGTAGGTCTTCGGTGCTGCGGCCGCCTCGGCGGGCATGGCGATGTCGAGGGGCAATTTCATGTGAGGTTCCGCTTGCATTTAGGATCTTGAAAACGCTGGTTTCTGTTTGGTCTTGAAAGCGTCGACACCAGCCTTGAGATCGCTAGTCAGCGTGATGAAGCCGCTGGCCAGCGCCTCTGTCGCGGCGGCACTTTCCTCGCCCTCGGCGATCGCGATCATCAGCTTGGCGGCCTCGGTGGCTAGCGGGCCGCGCTCGGCGATCTTGCCGGCCCAGGCCTTGGCCTCGGTGAACGCCTTGCCTGTGTCGACCATCCGGTCGACGATGCCCAGAGCGAGTGCTTCGGCCGCCACGAACGTCTCGCCGCCGATTGCCATGCGCCGCACCGTCTGCGCGCCGAAGCGGCGCACCGCGCGCTGCGTGCCGGACCAGCCGGGCACCACGCCGATCGACGTTTCCGGGAGGCCTAATTTCACATGCGCTTCGGCGACGCGGAAGTCGCAGGCGACTGCCAGTTCAAGCCCGCCGCCCAGCGCATGGCCGGACACAACCGCGATGGTCGGTTGCCGCAACCGCGCCAGCCGGTCGAAGACGCGGTGGCCATAGCGCACCCATTGCACCTGGAAGTCGGCGGCACTCATTTGCGACCACGCTTCGACATCGCCGCCCGAGCAAAAGCCCTTGCCTTCGCCACACAACAGCACGACACGGACGCCGTCCGCAGCCTCCGCTGCGTCAAGCGCTGCCTCCAGTGCCCGCAGCATCGGTATGTCCAGCGCGTTGAATTTCTCCGGCCGGCGCAGCGTGACGATGCCGAGGCCGCCGTCGGTTTCAAAGGTGACGAGAGGTTCAGCCATGCGCGCCTCCGAGCGAGGCGCCGCCATTGAGCGAGAGTCCGATCGGCCGATCGCGATAGAGCGCGTCCGGCGTGACTTTCAGATCGTTGGCGACGGCGAGCGGAATCTCGGCCTGCGCCAGCACGTCGCGCTGAAGATCGATGCCGGGTGCCAGCTCAGTCACCATCAGCCCATCCGGCGTCAGCTTCATGACGCAGCGCTCGGTGACATAGGTGATGTCCTGTCCTTGCGCGACGGCGCGCTTGCCCGAGAAGGAGATGTGCTCGACCTCGCCGACGACTTTCTTGACCTTGCCCTCCTGGTCGATGCGGATGCCGCCATCGGCCAGCGACAGCTTGGCGCCGGCATTGAAGAAACCGGAAAAGACGATCTTCTTCGCCCGCGCGGTGATGTCAACGAAGCCGCCGGCGCCGGCGGTGACGTGCGGCCGCGCCGAAAGCTTCGACACGTTGACCGAGCCGTGGCGGTCGATCTGCAGGAAGGACAGCAGCGACGCGTCGAAACCGCCGCCCTGAAAATAGGTGAACTGGTGTGGCGAAGGCATGAAGGCATCGGCGTTCGACGAGCAGCCGAACTTGAAATCGAGCAGCGGCACGCCACCGACCGCGCCCTGTTCGATCACCCAGGTGACCTTGCCGTGCTGGCCTTCCTCGATAAGAATGCGCGGCACATTGGCCGAGATGCCGAAGCCGATGTTGACCGCCATGCCGTCGGCAAGCTCCATGGCGACGCGACGGGCGATGACCTTCTGGACATTCATTTCGGCGTTGCGGAAGCTTGACAGCGGCCGAAAGATCTCGCCCGAGATCGCCGGGTCGTAGGGTGTCAGCGTTGTCTGCAACTGGTCGGCCGCCACCATGATGTAATCGACCAGCACGCCGGGCACGCGCACGTCATGCGGTTTCAGCGTGCCGTTCTCGACGACGCGCTTGACCTGCGCGATGACGATGCCGCCATTGTTGCGGGCGGCGAGCGCCTGTTCCAGCCCGCCGAGATAGGCGCCCTCATGCTCATAGGTCAGGTTGCCGCGCTCGTCGGCCGTCGTCGCTCGGATGATCGAGACGTCAGGCACGATCGAGCGGAAATAGAGCCATTCCTCGCCGTCGAACTGCTGCACCGAAACGATCGGCTCACTCGCGGCCGCATTCATGGCGCAGCCCTGATGTCGCGGGTCGGCGAAGGTATCGAGGCCGACCTTGGTCAGCACGCCGGGGCGCTTGGCCGCCGCCTCGCGATGCATGTCGAACAATATGCCTGACGGCACATTGTAGGCGGCGACCGAATTGTCGCCGATCATCTTCCAGATCTGCGGCGGTTCAGAGGATGACGGGCCGGAGGGATAGGACCCGCACAGCGTGCGCTTCAACAGGCCGGGCTTCGCCAGATGGTCGATACCCCTGATGCCGTACATGTCGCCGGCGGCGATCGGGTGCAGCGTCGTGATACCCTTCGGATGGCCCTCCGCGTCGAAGCGCTCGCCGATGGCGGCGAGCACCGCATCCGGGCAGCCGAGACCGCTCGATGACGACACGGATACCACCATGCCGTCACCGATCAGGCTTGCGGCTTGCGCTGCGGAGACAAGCTTGCTCACCCTGCGCCCCTTAGTTTCGGATCGATCGGGGTTTCGGATCGATCGCCACTGATTTGCCGGACCTGGCTGACTGTAACGCCGCTTCGGCTGATGTCAGCGACCAGATGCCGTCTTCGCCAGTGGCCGACGGCTGGCCTTCGCCACGGATCGCCGCATGGAACTGGCGCAAAGACCTGACATAGAGATCTTCGCGGTCGAAGCTCAATTCCTCCTCGCCCTGTGCCGTGCGCAGCAGCACAGAGCCGATCGGCTTCTGCGTCATCACATCTTTCGCGATCAGCGAGCCTTCGCTGCCATGCACCTCGAAGCCGGTGCCGGCAAATTTGGTGGTGAAGCCCTCATGCGACTGGGCGATGACGCCCGATCCAAAGCGCCAGATGCACATGGCGCCGTCTTCCAACCCGCCCCCGGCCATGCCGGCCGATTGCGTGAACGCCGAAACCTCAAGCGGATCGTCGCCGAGCACGAAGCGCAGCGTGTCGGCATCGTGCACGGTGATGTCGAGCACCACACCGCCGCCGGCTTCCGGCCTGGTGATGCGCCAGCCCTGCAGATCCTCAGGCAGATAAACGGAGTGGAAGACGCGCGCGGCGATCGGTTTGCCGATGCGGCCGACGGCGATGGCTTCGCGCATCGCCCGGTGCGAGCCGGCATTGCGCAGATGATGATTGGTGCCGAGCACGAGACCGGCTGCTTTGGCGGCGGCGACCATCTTGCGCGCATCGGCGCTGGTCAGTGCGAGCGGCTTTTCGCAGAGCACATGTTTTCCCGCCTTGATGGCAGCTAATGCCTGTTCGAGATGCAATTCGTTGGTGGTCGAGATGTAGGCGACGTCGATGTCGGAGCCGAGCAATTCATCGAGCGTCGAGACGGCAAGCGGAATGCCGTTCTCCTTGGCATAGGAAGTGGCGCGCTCCGGGCTGGAACTCATCACCGCCGTGATCTCGCTGTTCGGTTGCGCGCGGATGGCGTTGATCATGAATTGCCTGGCGATCGTGCTTGCGCCGATCAGTCCCCATTTGACGGTCATGCCGCGTCTCCCATTCCAGCACGGCGATCAGGACCGCAACTGTCCCTGACGACGAGGTTGACGGCGCCGATATGATCCTCGGCGCGCGTGGTGCGCGACTGGATCATCTTCAGCATGACATGGGCGGCGCGCTCGCCCAGGCCTGCCGAATCCACCGCGACGCTGGTCAGCGCCGGCATGTAATGCTGGGCTTCGACCACGTCGTCGAAGCCGACGACGGCGAAATCCACGCCGGGCTCGAGTCCGCGCTTGCGCAGCGCCAGCATGACGCCGAAGGCGACCGCATCGTTGAAGCACAGCGCCGCGGTCGGCGGATCGGCCATCGCGCGGGCCGTCTCCAGGCAGGCAATGCCGCCCTTGCGGCTGGTTTCGCCTTCAACGACCAGTGTATCGCGCTTGGCGATGCCGAGCGCCTCGCAGGCCTCGCGAAATCCGCCCAGCCGCTCATGATAGACCACCAGGTCCGATGAGCCGCCGAAGAAGGCCAGCCGGCGATGCCCTTTGCCGATCAGATGTGCGGTGGCGAGCCAGGCGCCGCGATGATTGTCGGGCGCGATCACCGGGATGCGACTTTCAGGAAGGCGGCGCATGGTGAAGACGATCGGAAGGCCCGCCATCTCGATGCGGCGGAAAGCACCAGGGGTCGTGCCGCGCGCCGGCGACACGATCAGCCCGGCGACACCTTGCTCCATCAGCGATTTCAGTACCTCTTCCTGGCGCACCGGGTTCTCCGCCGTGTTGGCGATGAACGGCACGATGCCCGCCGACTGGAACACACGCTCCATGCCGACCGCCATTTCGGCGAAAAACGGGTTGGTAAGGTCGTTGATGACCATGCCGATGACGTTGGAATGGGCCTTGCGCAGATTGGCGGCGCCGCGGTTGTAGACATAACCGACATCCTCGATCGCCTTGCGGACCTTCAGCGCGGTCTCAGGCCGGATCAGATCGCTGCCCTGCAGCACGAGCGACACCGTCGACTTGGACACGCCCGCCTCACGGGCAATGTCGAGTATCGTCGCCTTGGGCCTGCTGGCCATCCAGATCGTCCTCCGGTATTTTCTGGTCGAAATTTATTGGAACGTTCTAATTGCGTGATGCATTTGAGTCAATCAGGATTTTCCCGAATTCAGAAAACCGAGTCCTCAGCAGCTAAAGTTTACACTTTAAGGCCTTTCTCGCTGCGTGCAGCATTTTTGGCGACGTGGATTGAGAAATCGTAGAAGGTTGATTTATTGGAACGTTCCATTTATAGGTGCGATCAAGGGAGAGATTGATGGACATTGCCTTGCCCGGGGAGGGCGGTCGTAGCACTCGCTACCGCCTTGTCGGCCTGTCGGCACAGCCGGTGATCGGCGCGCGGTTTCCACGCATCGCCTATGCCGCCGCCCATGTCGTTGCCGATCCCCTTGAGATGACCGATCCATGGGCTCATCCAGCGATCGACTGGGAGCGCACGATGGCGTTCCGCCATCATCTGTGGCGGCTCGGCTTCCGTATCGCCGAGGCGATGGACACCGCGCAGCGGGGTATGGGTTTCGACTGGGCAAACGCCAGGGAATTGATCCGCCGCTCGATCGCCGAGGCGCGAACCGTCGACGGCGCCGATCTCGCCTCGGGCGCCGGAACAGACCATCTGGCGCCAGGCACCGCCAGGACGCTCGACGATGTCATCGCGGCCTATGAAGAGCAGTTCGATTTCATCGAAGGCCTGGGCGGCAATGCGATCATGATGGCCAGCCGCGCGCTGGCGGCTGTCGCCAAGGGTCCCGACGATTATATCAGCGTCTATGACCGCATCCTGTCTCAAGCATCCGGCAAGGTCATCCTGCACTGGCTGGGCGATATGTTCGATCCGGCGCTGAAGGGCTATTGGGGCAGCCCTGATTTCGAGACCGCGCTCGGCACGGTGATCGCCGTCATCGAAAGCCACGCCGGCAAGGTCGAGGGGATCAAGATATCGCTGCTCGATGCCGGTAAAGAGGTTGCCCTGCGCAACCGGCTGCCGGAAGGGGTGGTCATGTTCACCGGCGACGACTTCAACTACCCCGAGCTGATCGCCGGCGATGGCGAGAGACATTCGCACGCACTGCTCGGGATTTTCGATGCCATCGCGCCCGTCGCCAATGCCGCGCTGGCGAAACTGGCCGCCGGCGACCGCGCCGGCTATGACGCGCTGATGGCGCCGACGGTACCTCTGTCGCGGAAAATCTTCGAGGCGCCGACCGAATATTATAAGGCCGGTATCGTCCTCATGGCGTGGCTGAACGGCCACCAGGACCATTTTTCGATGGTCGGCGGCATGCAATCGGCGCGCGGCATTTGCCACTACGCCGATGTGTTTCGCCTTGCCGACCAGGCCGGATTGCTGGCCGACCCGGAGCTTGCCATCGGGAGAATGAAGAGCCTGTGCGCCGTCGCGGGTGTCTAAGCGCCATACCATCAGAAGAGTTCGGCCAAATCTTCGATTTGCCTTGTCCGGGCAAATCTGTATGCGGTATGCGTCCGAGGCAGGCCCATCCGGCGCGCGCCAGATGGTCATAGCGACCGTTCTGCATAGGGATACGCCAATGGATTTCGACCTAAGGGGCAAGCGCGTTTTCGTGGCTGGGCATCGCGGCATGGTCGGCTCGGCCATATTGCGCAGGCTGGCGGACCAGGACTGCGAGGTCCTGACCGCATCCCGCGATGAACTCGATCTCATGGATCAGGCCGGCGTGCGGCGCTGGATGGCTGGCCACAGGCCGGATGCGGTGGTGATGGCAGCGGCCAAGGTCGGCGGTATCCTGGCAAACAACAGGTTGCCGGTCGATTTTCTGCAGGACAATCTCATCATGCAGACCAACGTCATCGACAGCGCCTTTCGCACCGAGGTGCAGAAATTACTGTTCCTCGGTTCGTCCTGCATCTATCCGAAATTTGCGGCGCAGCCGATCTCCGAGGACGCCTTGCTCACCGGTCCGCTCGAACCCACCAACGAATGGTATGCGATCGCCAAGATCGCTGGGCTGAAACTGTGCCAGGCCTATCGGCGCCAATACGGTGTCGAGTACATCTCGGCGATGCCGACCAACCTTTATGGTCCCGGCGACAATTTCGACCTGTCCACCAGCCATGTCATACCAGCCCTTATGCGCAAGGCGCACAAGGCCAAGCGCGCCGGCGACAAAACCTTGGAGGTCTGGGGGTCGGGCACGCCAATGCGCGAGTTCATGCATGTCGACGATGCCGCCGACGCTCTGGTCTGGCTGCTGAAAAACTATGCCGGCGATAGCCACGTCAATGTCGGCTCGGGCGAAGACATCACCATTGCCGAGCTCGCCCGCACCATGCTCTCCGTCGTCGGCGCCGAGGCGGTGCTCACATTCGATGCGACGAAGCCGGACGGCACGCCGCGCAAACTGATGGACGTGTCGCGCCTGTTTGCCACGGGCTGGCGGCCGCGGTACTCGCTTCAGAGCGGATTGGAGCAGACCTATGCGTGGTTTCTCCAGCATATCGAGAAGGGCGATCTCCGCCTCGGCGCGGCCTGATCCTCGATCGACGCTGATCGCTGCCAGCAGACATGACGGCTTGTGCGGCCGTCTCTTGGCCATGGCCAATGCAAAATCGCTCGCCGACACGCTTGGATATCGTTTCGGATTCACCTGGAAGAGCGATTCCCCAGGACACCAACTTTCATATCGTCGAGATGGCCGAAAAGATATCCTCTGCCGACTTCATTGAGAAGCATTGGCCGGGCCAAAAAATCAAGGCGTCCGATTCTGGCATTCTCGAAAATACGGCGCCTGAAGCGCTCGTCAGACGAGAAAATCCGCGGGGCACGAGTGACGGCGGATTGTCTGGATGGTGGGCGTGACAGGGATTGAACCTGTGACCCCTGCAATGTCAATGCAGTGCTCTCCCGCTGAGCTACACGCCCATCCGAAGCCGCGCATACACCATTTTTGCCACGGCGCGTCAATAGCAGGAAAAGGGAAAGAACGGTTCGCCTTGCCACGCCGCTGGGGACGCGCCGGAAGCCGGCGGCGGAAAGCGCGTCAGGCCGCCTGCAGCATCTTTTCGACCTCGTTGACGAGGTCGCGCAGATGGAACGGCTTTGACAGCACCTTGGCGTCTTTCGGCGCCTTGGAATCCGGATTGAGCGCAACGGCGGCGAAGCCGGTGATGAACATGACCTTGAGATCGGGATCGATCTCGGTGGCGCGGCGGGCGAGTTCTATGCCGTCCATCTCCGGCATGACGATGTCGGTCAAGAGCAGCGAGAAAGGCTCTTCGCGCAACCGCTCATAGGCGCTGGCGCCATTGTCGAAATCGCTGACCTGGTAACCGGCACGCTCCAGCGCCTTGACGAGGAACCGGCGCATGTCATCGTCGTCTTCCGCCAGTAGAATGCGTGCCATCTTATCCCGTCCGAATCACCCGTCCGAGACTGCCGTGGGGCAGCCCGTTAACCATCCTGTATATGAGGAGGTGACGGTAAACATCAAGTGAACGATAAAGGGCCCGATCCGCATTTAACAAAGCGGTCCGGACGCCGAAACGCTGGACATGCGGCCGGTGAGGTGGCACTTTTCCAATCATGATGCATTGGTGTTTCCGGATTCGTTCAAATTGAAAACGGCAGCCGAGGATTTTTCGGTCGTTCCCCCCTTCGAAATCCGGTCGGGCGCCGAACAGCGCGTCCCCTTCCTCTTCAACTCACCGCATAGCGGCCGTCACTATCCGGACCGGTTCCTGGCCATGGCAAGGCTGGACCGAAACGCCATCCGCCGCTCCGAAGATTGCTATGTCGACGAATTGTTCGGTGGCGCCGTTGCGCTCGGCGCGCCGATGCTGGCGGCAAACTTTCCGCGCGCTTATCTCGATGTCAACCGGGAGCCCTGGGAACTCGATCCGCGCATGTTCGCCGAACCCGTGCCGTCCTTCTGCAACATCCGCTCGGCACGCGTCGCCGGTGGGCTTGGCACCGTGCCCAAGCTGGTGGGAGAAGGGCTCGACATCTATGCCGGCCGCTTGCCGTTGGCGGAAGCCATCGCGCGTATCGAGGCCGTCTACAAGCCTTACCACGAGACGCTGAAACGGCTTTTGACCAGGACCCATGCGCGGTTCGGCTTTGCCGTGCTGATCGATTGCCACTCGATGCCGGCGAGCATCAGGGTAGGCGACAGCGGTGTCAGGCCCGACTTCATCGTCGGCGACCGTTTCGGCATGTCCGCCTCGGCAGCGTTGACCGAGACGGCGATCGGCCTGCTGATCGGCATGGGCTATACCGTCGCCCATAACAAGCCTTATGCCGGAGGTTTCATCACCGAGCATTATGGCCGCCCCGTGCGCCATCTCCATGCCCTGCAGATCGAGGTCAATCGCGGGCTTTACATGAACGAGCGGACGTTCCAGAAATCCGCCGGCTTCGATGCGCTCGCCGACGATCTGGGGCAATTCTCGGCCGACCTGATGGCGATGCCCGATCACGATTTTATCGATCTGCCGCTTGCCGCCGAATGATGCCAAAAATCAGGATCGATTTGTGCGGGGATTCCGCGCCAAATAAGCGATATTGCGCCAGATGGGCGTCGGCGTTGCGGGCGGGGAAGGCGCCCGATCAGCTGGATGCTGCGCCGAAAAAAAGACCGCATCGTTTGCACGACACGGTCGAAGTCTAGGGAGGAAACGCCCAAGGAGGGCATGGACAGGAAAACCTGTCCGAGAACAAATCTATTGTGCGATGCACAAATGTCAAGCCGCCGATAAGCGTTTTTAATTCACTGTGATGTGTAAACTGAATTTCGAGGACGCCAGCGTTGCATTCGAGCAACAGTTATCGATGCGCAAAAGCTCCGCACGCCCTTGTTTTGGCGGAGATCCACAGGCAGACGACAGTTCCAGGACGCTACAACGCGGGAGAATCAGTTGGATATCAGCATCGATTTCATGCGGCGCATCGCGCATGCCGCCGCAGCCGAAACCTTGCCGCGCTTCCGCAGCCAAGGCGCGATCGCCAACAAGGAGCAAGGCAGCTTCGACCCGGTCACCGAGGCCGACCGCGAGGCTGAGCGGGTCATCCGCGCGCTTATATCAGCGGAATATCCCGATCATGGCATCCTCGGCGAGGAGCATGGGAGCGAGAACATTTCCAGCAGGCATATTTGGGTGATCGATCCGATCGACGGCACGCGCGCCTTCATTTCCGGCCTGCCGGTGTGGGGAACATTGGTCGGGCTGACGGTCGACGGCGATGCCGTCGCCGGCATGATGTCGCAGCCCTTCACCGGCGAGCTTTTCTACGCCAACGCTTCCGGTGCCCATTATGAAGGTCCGGGCGGGCCGCGAAGGCTGACGACACGCAAGACAACGAGCCTCGCCGAGGCGACGCTGTTCACCACCACGCCGGCACTGTTCCAGGGAGATGCGCGTCTGCGCTACGACCTGTTCGAGCGACAGGTCCAGCTCGCCCGCTACGGTACCGACTGCTATGCTTTCGCCATGGTCGCGGCGGGAAGCGTCGACATCGTCGCCGACCCCGGTTTGAAACCCTACGATATCATCGCGTTGATCCCGATCATCGAGAAAGCCGGCGGCGTCGTCACCACCTTCGAAGGCGGACCGGCAGAAAGGGGCGGCGACATTCTGGCTGCGGCAACGCCGGAGCTTCATGCCGCCGCGATGGCGGCGCTGCGTGGCTGAGCGGGAAAAAGCGTTCGGGCGGTGATTTCCCGACCCTCCCGACAGCAGGATGTCAGCAGCTCTCTGCTATGCAGATAATGTCACGGGAGGAAAATCACATGCCGAGGCAGTCAACAGCCAGCCATTCCGGCGATGCGCCGGCAGAAAATGCTCCAGCAGAAAATGCTCCAGTAGATGGCCGGGCCGATTTCGATTTCTTCTTTGGACGCTGGGACGTCAGCCATCGAAGGTTGCGGAAGCGCCTGCAAGGCCACACGAACTGGGACGTGTTTGGCGGGACATGCGACGTGCGCCAGATCCTTGGTGGCCTTGGCAATGTCGACAACAATGTGATTGAATTGCCCGGCGACGCCTATCGTGCCGCCACGCTGCGGACGTTCGATCCGGAGACGAGACAATGGTCGATCTGGTGGATCGACGGACGCAACCCGGCAACCATCGATGTTCCGATGCGCGGCACCTTCGAAGCAGGCGTCGGCACGTTCCTGTGCGAAGACGCCGTCGACGGACGCAATATCCAGGTTCGCTTCCTGTGGTCGCGGATCACTGAAAAATCGGCGCGCTGGGAGCAGGCTTTTTCACCGGATGGCGGCAAGACCCGGGAAACCAACTGGATCATGGATTTCGCCCGGCAAGTGTAGGCCGACGATCGAGTTGGCAGGCTTTTTTCAAGCCTAGCGCTCTTTGCGCGTCCGGAGGGAGTGCGGCACTCAATCAGGCCGTGTCGTCGCTTCCCGGGATGAAGGCATCGAAGGCGGCAAAGAACTGCTCGCGATAAAAGTCGGCCTCCTGCAATATTTCATGGCGTGCGCCATCGATCACCAGCAGCGAACCGAGGCGCAGATGTCTGGTGTAGGTTTCCACCGCCTTGGTCGAGACGACCTGGTCGGCCCCGGCGGCGATCACCAGTAAGGGTACCTGGATCCTGGCCATGAAGTCGGGATCGCTGATGGCCTCGGACGCCTCCACCGCCGCTTTCAGCCAGCGTATCGTCGGGCCGCCGAGTGCCAGTTGCGGGTAGGTTTCGTAGATCAGCGTGTTGCGCCGATACCGCTCCGGATCTGATGTCACCATGTTGGCGGCAAACGGAATGGTTCTTCTGGGCCGCGGACCCCAGGCGGCATAAAGCTTGCCAAGGCCCAGCAGACAGAACAGCGAGCAGAGGCGGCGAACGGTGATTGTCGAGACCGGCAGGTCGGGAACGGCCAGGAATGGCGCGATCAGCACCATGCGCCGTACGCGGTTCACCATCGACGGTGCGGCAAGCAGCGTAATCACCGCCCCGGCCGAATGGGCTAATATGTAATAAGGCCCCCGGCAGTCGGGCAGCACGATCTCCTCGAAGAACTGTTCCAGGTCGCCGGTATAGTCGAAGAAGCTGCGGACATAGCCGCGCTCGCGGTCGCTGATCAGCCGGTCGGAACCGCCCTGGCCGCGCCAGTCGAGGGTAGCCACGCCGAAGCCGCGATCGGCAAGATTGCGGATGGTCTCGAAATATTTTTCGATGCACTCGTTGCGGCCAGTCAGCACGACCACGGTGCCCTTCATCGGGCGCGCAACGGCGGGGAAGAGGCCGTAGCGGATCTTCTTGCCATCGCGCGTGGTGAAGAAACCACCGGCCGCATTTTCCGGTAGCGGATTGCCCGGAATTTCGCGGAACAGGGGAATTTTGTTGAGGAGGTCCGTCATTCGGCGCTGCGTTTGTGTGTCGCTGCCTGCATGGCGCAAGCTTTGGTAGGCATAGACGCCCAGGCAGCAAAAGCAAGGAATTCCGGACGCGTTGGAAAGGCTGAACGAGGCAGCCGGCGAGTGAGGCCGAAAGCAGCTTGCGGCATGCTTCCGGCCCCCGTCGATCCGGGAGGAAGGGACGTTACACCCGGTCGGCGCCGTTGCGGCATCTCGCGCATGAACCCGAAAATCGGACCGATTTTCGCTGTGAATCATGCGCAATCAAAGTGTTACAGCGTCCTTTGCGCGTCCGGGAGGACGCGCGGCACCGTAACCGCCGCCTGTTCCTTGATCCTGGGAGCAGTCTAGCGCCACTTAGCTGAACGTCCGCCGAAGCCGCGGTTCATCTGCCGTTCATCGAGGAATCTTGAAATGCTTTCAGGTGCTCCCCAAATGTCTGCTGTGGCCGCCAATGTCGGGGCCGCTGGCCTATTCGGAACGCCGTCACGGGTTTCGCACCGGCCACACGCAAACCTTGTTGCTCAACAGGAGAACACACTATGCGTCACGTTGATTTTTCCCCGCTCTATCGTTCGACCGTCGGTTTCGACCGGCTGTTCACCATGCTCGATTCGCTTGCGCAGCCGGAAGGTGCGCAGACCTACCCGCCCTACAACATCGAGCGCACCGGCGAGGATTCCTATCGCATCTCGATGGCGGTCGCCGGCTTCTCGGACGACGAGCTCTCGATCGAAGCTCACCGCAACGTTCTGACAGTCAAGGGTGAGCGCAAGGAAGACGGCAATGGCGAAAGCTCCGAACTGCTCTATCGCGGTATCGCCAGCAGGGCCTTTGAGCGCCGCTTCCAGCTTGCCGACCATGTTGAAGTCGTTGGCGCCTCGCTGAAGAACGGCCTGCTCTTCGTCGATCTCAAGCGCAATATCCCCGAGGAGCTGAAGCCCCGCAAAATCGCGATCACCGCGTCTTCGGCGAAGGCCAAGCAGATCGAGGCCAAGACCGCCGCGTAAGCTGCGTCACCAAGACGACCTCAGGGACGAAGGGCGGCGCTTCGCGTCGCCCTTTTTTATGGATAAGGTGCCGCTATCCACCAATTAGCTGGCCAAAGCGGTCGACCTCTTCGGCCGTGGTCGCAAAGCTGGTGACGAAACGGTAGAGCGCCTCGTCCTCGCCGATATGGCAGTCGAAGCCATGCGGCTTGTGCCAGTCGTAGAAGGCGGCACCCGCCATTTGCACTCGTTCAGCCTCGGCCTTTTTCATCACCGCGAACACTTCGTTCGCTTGCGGCAGCCAGGCCAGACGCGCCGACGGGGAATCCTCGATCAGCGCTGCAAGGCGTGCTGCCATGGCGTTGGCGTGCCGGGCCGTGCCGAGCCACAGGTTGTCCTTGAAATAGGCTTCGAACTGCGCAGCGACGAAGCGCGATTTCGAGAACAATTGCGCCGCGCGCTTGCGCAGGAAGGCCAGTTCCCTGGCGCGGTCGAGATCGAACAGCACGATAGCCTCGGCGCACCAGCAGCCGTTCTTGGTGCCGCCGAAAGAGAGGATGTCGATGCCGCCCTTCCAGGTCATCTCCGCCGGTGTTGTGTCGAGCGCGACCAGCGCATTGGCGAAACGGGCGCCATCCATGTGCAGCGGCAGTTTGTGATGCTTGGTGATCGCCGCAATTCGGGCAATTTCGTTCAGTGTGTAGATGGTGCCGACCTCGGTCGACTGGGTGATCGACACCGCCATCGGGCGCCCGGAATGGACGATTTCAGGTGCAAACCGGCTCACCGCCCTGTCCAGATTGTTCGGATCGATCTTGCCCAGCGCACCGTCGACGGCATAGAGCCGTGAGCCGCCGGTAAAGTACTCCGGCGCGCCGCATTCATCCTCGATGACATGCGATTCTCGATGGCAGAAGGAAATGCCGCCTGATTTGTTATAGGCGGTCAGCGACAGCGAATTGGCAGCGGTGCCGGTCGCCACGAAAAACACGGCAACCTCGCGCTCGAAGATTTCGTTGAAGCGCTGGTATACGGCCTCATCGAGGGCGCCGTCGCCATAGGCGGTGGAGAAGCCGCCGGCGTGGGCCGACAGGCCCGCGGCGATGCTGGGATGGGCGCCTGCCCAATTGTCGGAAGCGAAATTCATGCGTTTGCCTGTGCTGGGAAAATCGAGGCAACCTTGGCCGCTTTCGCATGCCGCTCGCAAGTGCCAAGCGGCGGAAAAGCGGTAAAGCCAGCGAGAGGCCGGGACACAGGCGGACGACCGAAGGTTGCGTTTTGGTACAGTCGCGCGTAATTTTCTGTCTCTAAATGCCCAAGATTGTTGTGAATCGGTCTTGTGTGCATCCGTAATTTCTGTCATAAAAATTTAGGACAGTAGTGCTGTCTTATTTTGTCGCACAAAAGAGGCTGGATTGGCGTATCATTGGGCCTCTCCGGCCGTTGCCGCGAGCGACAGGTAGACAGCCCGGCTCTGGCCTGTACGATTGCCGGATGCGAACCAGGCCGCCTGGTTCGACAAGGATTTCGCAAGACGTGCCGTAAGGATGAGAGGGAAGCTTATGCGCTTCCCAACGGAAACCAGCGCCCTCAGGGCTGGGAATGGAGGATAGGATGATGACGGAAATGACGCCATCTGCGACGAACGGCCCGGCCGCGCAGACGAAAGCGCCAGCCGTCAAAAATCGGTCCATCGCCACTGGCCTGACCAAAATTGGGCGAACCCATACCGGCTTCGCGGCGCAAGGCCTTTATGATCCGCGCAACGAGCATGATGCCTGCGGCGTCGGCTTCATCGTCAACATGAAGGGCGTGAAGTCGCATCAAATCGTCAAGGACGGCCTTGCGGTGCTCGAAAATCTGACGCATCGCGGCGCCGTCGGCGCCGATCCGCTGATGGGCGACGGCGCCGGTGTGCTGGTGCAGCTTCCCGACCGCTTCTTCCGCGAGGAGATGGCCAGCCAAGGCGTCGAACTGCCCAAGCCCGGCCATTACGCCGTCGGCCATGTGTTCATGCCGCGCGATCCTGAGCTTCAGGCGCATATCGAAGGCATCATTGCCGAGGTGGCGCAGCTCGAAGGCCAGCCGCTGCTCGGCTTTCGTGATGTGCCGGTCGACAATTCGTCGCTGTCAAAGGCGCCTGATATCGCTGCTTCCGAACCGGTCCAGCGGCAGGTGTTCCTGGGTCGTGGTGCCGAGATCGAGAGCGACGACGATTACGAGCGGCGGCTCTACATCCTGCGTAAGGTCATTTCCGGTCGTATCCACGAGGAGACCAAGGGCGTCGATAATGGCTTCTACGTCGTGTCAATGTCATCGCGGACCATCGTCTACAAGGGCATGTTCCTGGCCTATCAGGTCGGCGCCTATTACAAGGATCTGACCGATCCGCGTTTCGAGACGGCGCTGATCCTCGTCCACCAGCGTTTCTCCACCAACACCTTCCCGTCGTGGAAGCTGGCGCATCCCTATCGCATGGTCGCCCACAATGGCGAGATCAATACGCTGCGCGGCAACGTCAACTGGATGGCGGCGCGGCAGGCCTCGGTCGATTCCGAACTGTTCGGCAACGACATCTCCAAGCTGTGGCCGATCTCCTATGAGGGGCAGTCGGACACCGCATGTTTCGACAATGCGCTCGAATTCCTGACGCAGGGCGGCTACTCGCTCGCTCACGCGATGATGATGCTGATCCCTGAAGCCTGGGCCGGCAACAAGCTGATGGATCAAGATCGCAAGGCCTTTTACGAATACCACGCGGCCCTGATGGAGCCATGGGATGGGCCGGCGGCGGTGGCCTTCACCGACGGCCGCCAGATCGGCGCCACACTCGACCGAAACGGGCTGCGCCCGGCGCGCTACATCGTCACCGACGACGATCGCGTCATCATGGCCTCGGAAGCCGGCGTGCTGCCGGTACCGGAGGAAAGAATCGTCAAGAAGTGGCGGCTTCAGCCCGGCCGCATGCTTTTGATCGACCTGGAGAAGGGCCGCATCGTTTCCGACGAGGAGATCAAGTCGGAGATCGCGACCAGGCATCCCTACAAGAACTGGCTCGCCAACACCCAGCTGATCCTCGAGGATCTGAAGCCGGTCGAGCCGCGGGCGCTGCGCAGGGACGTCAGCCTGCTCGATCGCCAGCAGGCGTTCGGCTACACCCAGGAAGACACCAAGCTGTTGATGTCGCCGATGGCAACCACCGGCCAGGAAGCGGTCGGCTCGATGGGCACCGACACGCCGATTTCGGCGATGTCGGATAGATCGAAGCTGCTCTACACCTATTTCAAGCAGAACTTCGCCCAGGTCACCAATCCGCCGATCGACCCGATCCGCGAGGAACTGGTGATGAGCCTAGTGTCGTTCATCGGGCCGAGGCCCAACATCTTCGACCTCGTCGGCAATTCGCGTCGCAAGCGGCTCGAAGTGCGCCAGCCGATCCTGACCAATGGCGATCTGGAGAAGATCCGCTCTATCGGTCATACCGAGGACCGCTTCGACACCAAGACGATCGACATTACCTATGCTTCGAACGAAGGCGCGGCCGGCATGCAGGGCGCCATCGACCGGTTGTGCGAGCGCGCCGAGGCGGCGGTCGCCGGCGGCTACAACATCATCATCCTGTCCGACCGTCAGCTCGGGCCGGACCGCATCGCGATTCCGGCACTTTTGGCGACGGCGGCGGTCCACCATCATCTGATCCGCAAGGGCTTGCGCACCTCGGTGGGGCTCGTCGTCGAGTCCGGCGAGCCGCGCGAGGTGCATCATTTCTGCTGCCTTGCCGGCTACGGCGCCGAAGCGATCAATCCCTATCTCGCCTTCGACACGCTGCTCGACATGCACAAGCGCGGCGAGCTGCCGGCCGAGGTCGACGCCTATGAGGTCGTCTCCCGATATATCAAGTCGATCGGCAAGGGCATCCTCAAGGTGATGTCGAAGATGGGCATCTCGACCTATCAGTCCTATTGCGGCGCGCAGATCTTCGACGCGATCGGGCTGAAGACCGATTTCGTGCAGAAGTATTTCACCGGCACCGCGACGCTGATCGAAGGCGTCGGGCTGGAGGAGATCGCGGCCGAGACGGTCAGCCGCCACGCCGACGGCTTCGGCAACGACCCGGTGCTGCGCAACAGCCTCGAGGTCGGCGGCGAATACATGTTCCGCATGCGCGGCGAAGCGCATATCTGGTCGCCCGATGCGGTGGCCACCCTGCAGCACGCCGTGCGCCAGGGATCGTGGGAGACGTTCAAGGACTATTCCGCCCAGATCGACAGCGAGACGGCGCGGGCGCAGAGCATTCGCGGCCTGTTCAAGATCAGGCTCGCCGAAGAAACCGGGCGCAAGAAGGTCGCGCTCGACGAGGTCATGTCGGCGGCCGATATCGTCAAGCGGTTCTCGACCGGTGCGATGTCCTTTGGCTCGATCTCCAGGGAAGCGCACACCACGCTGGCGCGCGCCATGAACACCATTGGCGGCAAGTCGAACACCGGCGAGGGCGGCGAAGAGGCCGACCGCTACCTGCCGCTGCCGGGCGGCGGCAAGAACCCCGAGCGTTCGGCGATCAAGCAGGTCGCTTCCGGGCGGTTCGGCGTGACGGCGGAATATCTGGTGAATTCCGATGTGATGCAGATCAAGGTCGCGCAAGGCGCAAAGCCCGGCGAGGGCGGTCAGCTGCCCGGCCACAAGGTCGATGCCACCATTGCCAAGGTCAGGCATTCGACGCCTGGCGTCGGCCTGATCTCGCCGCCGCCGCACCACGACATCTATTCGATCGAGGATTTGGCGCAGCTGATCTTCGATCTCAAGAACGTCAATCCGGCGGCGGATGTCTCGGTCAAGCTAGTCTCCGAAGTCGGTGTCGGCACGGTTGCGGCCGGCGTCGCCAAGGCGCGCGCCGATCACATCACAATTTCCGGCTATGACGGCGGCACCGGCGCATCGCCGCTGACCTCGCTCAAGCACGCCGGCAGCCCGTGGGAAATGGGCCTTGCCGAGACGCACCAGACGCTGGTGCTCAACGGCCTTAGGTCCCGCGTCGCGCTGCAGGTCGATGGCGGCCTGCGCACCGGCCGCGACGTCGTCATCGGCGCGTTGCTTGGCGCCGACGAATTCGGCTTCTCAACCGCGCCGCTGATCGCGGCCGGCTGCATCATGATGCGCAAGTGCCATCTCAACACCTGCCCGGTCGGCGTCGCGACGCAGGATCCGGTGTTGCGCAAGCGCTTCAAGGGCACGCCGGAACACGTCATCAACTTCTTCTTCTATGTGGCGGAAGAGGTCCGGGCGCTGCTCGCCGAGATGGGCTATACCCATCTCGATCAGATCATCGGCGACACCGACCTCTTGGAGAAGCGGGCGCTGATCCAGCACTGGAAGGCGCGCGGGCTCGATTTCAGCAGGATGTTCTTCAAGCCTGATGCCCCGCACGAGGCGGTGCACTGGACCGAGCGGCAGAAGCATCCAATCGACGATGTGCTCGACCGCAAGCTGATCGAGTTGGCCAAGCCGGCGTTGGAAGCCAGGCAGCCGGTCAGCATCGAACTGCCGATCCGCAATGTCGACCGTTCGACCGGCGCCATGCTGTCTGGTGAGGTGGCAAAGCGCTTCAAGCACAAGGGCCTGCGTGAGGACACGATCTCGGTGAAGCTCACCGGTACCGCCGGCCAATCCTTCGGCGCCTTCCTGGCGCGTGGAGTTTCGTTCGAACTGATTGGTGCCGCCAATGACTATGTCGGCAAGGGCCTTTCGGGTGGACGCATCGTCATCCGCCCACCGGAAAACACCAAGATCATCGCCGCCGAGTCGATCATCGTCGGCAACACGGTGCTCTACGGCGCGACCGAGGGCGAGGCCTATTTCTGCGGCGTCGCCGGCGAGCGTTTTGCGGTTCGCAATTCGGGCGTGGCCGCCGTCGTCGAAGGCGTTGGCGACCATGGCTGCGAGTACATGACCGGTGGCATTGTCGTCGTCATCGGCCAGACCGGCCGCAACTTCGCCGCCGGCATGTCGGGCGGTGTCGCCTACGTGCTCGACGAGGAGGGTGATTTCGCCGAGCGCTGCAACATGGCGATGGTCGAACTGGAACCTGTTCCCGAGGAAGACGACCTGATGGAGAAACTGCTCCATCATGGCGGCGACCTCGACCACAAAGGCCGCGTCGACGTGTCCGGTGACATGACCAGCCATGACGAGGAGCGGCTCTATCAGCTGATCTCGAACCACGTTCATTACACGGGTTCGGTGCGAGGCCGCGAGATCCTCGACAACTGGACGACTTTCCGGCCGAAGTTCCGCAAGATCATGCCGGTCGAATACCGCCGCGCGCTGATCGAAATGGAACGCATGCGCATGGGCGTGGCGGCGGAATAGGCTTTGGGAGTTGCCGGGAAGCCAGGCTTCCCGGTCGCGCCTTCATCAACAATCCTGGCCTCGGACTGAAGGTTGCCATGGCTGCCTTATGAGGTTAACGGGTGCGTCGTCGAGCGCGCCATCTGGACAGCAGGGACTGGACTATGGGCAAGGTAACAGGCTTTCTCGAGATCGACCGGCAGGTGCACAAGTACCAGCCGGCTTCCGACCGCATCAGGCATTTTCGCGAGTTCACGCTGCCGATGTCGGACAAGGAGGTCGAGAAACAGGCCGCGCGCTGCATGGATTGCGGCATTCCGTACTGCCACGGGCCGACCGGCTGCCCGGTTCATAACCAGATCCCGGACTGGAACGACCTCGTCTACAATGGCGACTGGGATAATGCGATCCGCAACCTGCATTCGACCAACAATTTCCCCGAATTTACCGGCCGCATCTGTCCGGCGCCTTGCGAGGAAGCCTGCACGCTCAACCTCGAGGACATTCCGGTCGCCATCAAGACGATCGAGCAGGCGATCGCCGACAAAGCCTATGAAACCGGTCATATCCGGCCCTATCCGCCGGAAAAGAAGACCGGCAAGCGCGTCGCCGTCATTGGCTCGGGGCCGGCTGGCATGGCGGCCGCCCAGCAGCTTGGCCGCGCCGGCCACGACGTTCACGTCTATGAGCGCGAGAGCCGGCCGGGTGGGCTGATGCGCTACGGCATCCCCGACTTCAAGATCGAGAAGCACTATATCGACCGGCGCATCGAGCAGATGCAAGGCGAGGGCGTGAGCTTCCATTGCGGCGTCAATGTCGGCGTCGACAAACCGGTGGCGGAGCTGCTCGCCGAATACGATGCGGTGCTCTATTGCGGCGGTTCGGAAACGCCGCGCCCGGCCAACATTCCCGGCGACGATCTCGATGGCGTGCATGATGCGATGCCCTATCTGGTGCAGCAGAACAAGCGCGTCGGCGGCGAGCCGATCCAGTCGGTGGCGTGGCCCTCGCGGCCGATCGTCGCCGGAGGCCAGCATGTCGTCGTGGTCGGCGGCGGCGACACCGCATCCGACTGCGTCGGCACCGCCTTCCGCCAGGGCGCCGTTCGTGTCACCCAGCTCGACATCCGGCCGCAGCCGCCTGAAAAGGAGGACAAGCTTTCGGTCTGGCCCTACTGGGCGACAAAGATGCGCACCTCGTCCTCGCAGGCCGAAGGCGCCGAGCGCGAGTTCCAGGTGGCGACGCTCGAATTCATCGGCGAGGACGGCGCGTTGACCGGCGTCAAATGCTGCGAGGTCGATGAAAAGCGCAAGCCGATCGCCGGCACGGAATTCGTCATCCGCGCGGATCTCGCCTTCATCGCCATCGGCTTTGCCGGGCCGGCTGCCGTCGGACCGGTGTCGGAGCTGGCTGGCCAGATGAAGATCGCCATCGACAGCCGCCGCTCGAACAACGTCCAGGCCAATGACCGCGACTACAAGACCAGCGTCGAAAAGCTCTATGCCGCGGGAGACGTGCGCCGCGGCCAGTCGCTGGTGGTCTGGGCGATCCGTGAAGGCCGGCAGGCAGCCCGCTCGATCGACGAGGCGCTGATGGGATCGAGCGTGCTGCCGCGCTGAGAATACGCTCCGCTCCGGTTCTCGAAAACACCCTCATATGACTCACAGGAGCGAGTTTCGAAACGGTCTCAGAGCCTGTATCAAGGATTGATTGCCGTCGTCGTGTCGCTTCCAGCAGCCGCCGCAGCAGGCTGCCGCCTTGGCGGCCAGGAAAAATCGTCGGCCCGGCCGGGCGAAGCAGCTGATGCCTTGCCCTCGACGACGAATTTTTCACCGGACCCGTCTGCCTTTGCCGGCGCTGCGGCGCCGAGAAGTTCCGAACCGCCGTCGAGCGCCGGATCGCTGAGCAGCATCGGCACTGTGCGATCGACGGCCATGGGTGCCGGGGCCGGCGCCTCGACGGGAGCGCCCGCTGGCGCATAAGCTGCCGGTGTGCCTGTGGGCGCGCTCATTCCAAGGATCTTCATCAAGGGTTTTTCGACATAGAAGGCGAGCTTGCGTTTGCCGGCTTTCGACACATAGATGCCGTCGTCGGTGCGCAGGCGCACCGGCTGGCCGTTGATATCAGGCCCGCTGGTGACAAAAGCGCCGTCCTCGTCGACGAACCCGTCCCAGATGTCGACGAATTCGCCGCCATGACTTTCAGCCGTCGAGCGGTAGATGTCGTTGAAAGCCAGCATGTCTGAGGTCATCTTCGGCGCCTTGAAGGCCGGCATGCCGACCCACAGATACGGCACCTTGGCCGATGCAATGGCATTGCCGAATGCTTCGGTCCGGCGTTCGTATTCCTTGGTCCAGTCTTCGGAGCGCGGCTGTTCGCGCTCACCGTTCACGCGCATTTGCTGCCGATCGTTGGAGCCCAGCATGACGATCACGGCGGCGGGCCTTTCGGTCTCGATCAGCGACTTGATCTGTTCGGGCCAGTTATAGAAATCGTCACGCACGAAACCGGACGAACCGTTGCTGCGAACAACGATCCTGACCTTGGTGTTTTCGGCAAAGGCAGTGTCGAGACCTTCGGCGAGGCCACTCGCCATGAAATCGCCGACCACCAGAACGGGGCGGGCATCCGGCGCCTTCTCGACAATCGGGGTTGCCGGCTCAGCCGGCCGGCGCGGCGCGGCGCGGGGCTTTCTGGCTTTTGGCTTCCGTGGCCCGACCCTCTGGATTTGTCGCGGTGGTTCCATCCACTCGGTTCGGCCCACCCGCTCTCTTCGGCGTAGAAACAACAAGTCGCGCAGCGACCAGCCACGCCTTTGTTCTTCCTGCGCCACGGCCGGCGTGTGAAAGACGGCGGCAGTGCTGACGGCCAGAACGGCAATAGCCAGAATCAGGATCGGCACGCGACGAAGGATTACCCAGATACGCGCAGCCGAAACCAATTACCCTCTCCATCCCTTAAGACCGCCGGACCCTCAAATCCAACCGCGCCGCCGCTCTATCTTTTTTTGAGCATCGGAATTTCCCCAAAACCGGTTTGGGTCCGATGCTCCAAGTCTGGCCTATGCGAGGCTAGTTCTGCCTGAGCCATTTGAGCACTTCCATGCTCGGATGTCCGTCCTGGGTCAAGCCAGCCTTCGCCTGGAGGGCCATGATGGCGGCTTTCGATCCCTCGCCGATCTTGCCGTCGAACTTGCCGTCATAGTAGCCGTACTGGGAAAGCCGCTGCTGAAGCTCTTGCCTCTCCTCGAAGGAGAGCTTGGTGAAAGGCCGCTTCCAGTCCTGCACAAGCCCACCATAGCCGGCAATTCCGTCGGCAAGAAGGCCAACGGCAACCGCGTATTTGTCGGCATTGTTGTAGCGCTTGATGACCGAAAAATTCTTGATCATCAGGAAAGCTGGGCCGCCGCGGCCGCCTGGCACCTTCAGCGTGGCCTTCTCCGCGCTATTCTTGAACGGCTTGCCGTTGACACGTGTGACACCCAGCGCTTGCCATTGCGACAGTGACTTCGATCCGGCCGGGAACTTCTTTCCGGCGGGAAGGCTGACTTCATAGCCCCAGGTCTTGCCGGCCTGCCAGCCGTTCTTCTTGAGCAGATTGGCGGCCGTTGCCAATGCATCGGGAATCGAATTCCAGATGTCGCGCTTGCCATCGCCGTCCATATCGACCGCATAGGCCTGATAGCTGGTGGGAATGAATTGGGTATGGCCCATGGCGCCGGCCCATGAGCCGCTGAGGTGGCTTTTGTCGATGTCGCCCCTTTGCAAAATCTTCAGCGCCGCGATCAACTGGGTGCGGGCAAATTTCGATCGTCTCAAGTCGGCATAGCCAAGCGTTGCCAGCGAACGCACGACATTGCGCATGACATCGTCGCGCTTGAGGATTTCGCCGTAATTCGATTCCATCGACCAGATGGCCAGCAGGATATGACGGTCGACGCCGTATTTTGCCTCGATCCTGTCCAGCCACGGCTTCCACTTCCTGGCCATCTGCTGGCCTACGGAGACCGACTGATCATGGACGCGGTTGTCGAAATAGTCCCAGGCGGGCGCGGTGAATTCGGGTTGATAACGCGCCTTTTCCAGCACGACCGGGTCGGCATCGCTGATGCCCTCGAATGCGCGGTCGTAGACGGCGCCGGAAACGCCGCTCCGCACCGCGGTGGCGCGGAAACTCGCCACCCATTGCCGGAAACCGGCGTCGGCAAAAGCCGATCCGGTGGGCATCAGCAAGGCAAGCGACAGGCTGGCGGCCGCAACGAAGCTTGTGAAGCGCGTTGCGGCGTTGCGAACAGACATCTTTTCCTCCTTCTTCATCACAGGAAGATCATTCATCGCCGAACCCGGTTAGCATTTAGTTTACCATAGGTGCCGTTGGGAACGAAAAGGCGGGTTGGTGCTTTACGGACTACAAATTTGTTCTGATCAGCCGTTCCATAATCTTCGATTCCGGCACGAAAATGTCTTGAAGCGGGATTGCCGAACAGGCTTAGAAGCGGATAATTGATAGCATGAAGAGAGTTCGCAAGGCAGTTTTCCCGGTAGCCGGTCTCGGCACGCGTTTTCTCCCGGCCACCAAGGCCATACCCAAGGAAATGCTGACCGTCGTCGACAGGCCAGTCATCCAGTATGTGGTCGACGAGGCACGCGAAGCCGGCATCGAGCATTTCATCTTCGTGACCGGCCGCAACAAGGCGGTCATCGAGGACCATTTCGACGTCCAGTTCGAACTCTATGACACGCTCGCCCAGCGCGGCAAGGACGACGAGCTCGCCCGCCTGCAGCGGCTGCAACCCTCGCCTGGGCAGACCAGCTTCACGCGCCAGCAGGTGCCGCTCGGCCTTGGCCATGCCGTCTGGTGCGCCCGCGAGCTGGTCGGCGACGAGCCCTTCGCGCTGCTTTTGCCTGACATGATCATGCAGTCGGAAAAAAGCTGCATGAAGGAGATGGTCGAGCTTTATGCCGAAACCGGCAACAACATCGTCGCGGTTCAGGAATGCGACCCCGCCGAGGCCCATAAATACGGCATCGTCGGCCGCGGCGAGGATACACATCACGGTTTCCGCATCACCGGTATGGTGGAAAAGCCGAAGCCCGGCACGGCGCCCTCCAACCTATACATCAACGGGCGCTACATCCTGCAGCCGGAGATATTTGGGATTCTCGAGGGCCAGGAGAAGGGCGCCGGCAACGAGATCCAACTCACCGATGCGATGCTGAAGCTGGAGAAGCAACAGCCCTTCTATGGCTGCCACTACCGGGGGCGCACCTTCGATTGCGGATCGCCGGAAGGCTTTATCGAGGCCAATGTCGCCTTCGCGCTGTGGCGCAGCGACATAAACGGACGCATGGCGGGCGTAATCCGCCAGCTCCTCGACGAGATGAAACCGTCAGAGCAGCGGGGCGCGGCGTTCTAGGAAATTGCATACCCCAATGTAGGCCGCGTTCAGGTCTCGAAACCACCGTTCTCGCCACCGCCTGACCCGAATCTCGACATACCTCAAACCTTCAACAGTTTGCTTTACGGCTGCAGCGTCACCCCGACGAAGATGCTGTGGGCGGTGTAGTCGCGGCCTTCCAGGTTGCTGGTCTGTTTTTCGGTTCTGGCGCGGGTGGTCAGTCCGGCATACCGGTTCAGCCACCATGTCAGTCCGGCCTCGGCGCTCAGCGTCAGATCATGGCCGTCGGACCCGATGTAGTCGCGCCAGTCCACGCCGAGAGCTGCGTTCCCGATCAGGTTGGCACGGATTTCCCGTTCGCCGGTGAGGCGGCCGGAGTAAAGGATATCGCCGCTTTCGTTGGGGGTTGTCGTGCCCTCGACGATCGTCTGCCCGGTGAGGCCGATCGTGGTGCCGCGTTCCGGCGACCATCTGAGGTCGGCGTTCACAGTGGCGCCCGAAATCGCCGCCAGGCGTTCGTCGTCGATCGCCTCCCGCAGCCAGCCGGCCGAGAATTCGCCGGCAAGCTTCTCGCCGAGGTCGAGCTCGGCGCCGGCCCGAACACCAAGCCGCGTCGAGGATCGTTCGAAACCATTGGTGTCGACGCGCAAATCATATACCCGGCGGCCGATTTCGACCTCGGTGAAAGGGGTGATGGCGGGGGAAATCTCGTAGCCGGTGCGCAAGGTGGCTGTATAGAGCGTCGAGTCGCGGTCTTTCTGCGACAGCGTTCCGCCCGTCGAAAGCTTGGCGTCGCCGTAGATGTCGTGTTCGACTGCGCCGGTCAGGGCGAAGCGCATCTTGCCGGCATCCTTCTCGAGCGCAAGGCTGCCGTCAATGGTCTGGCGCACCGGCTGCTCGACGGTGCCTTCGATGACGACCGGCGATGAAGCCGATTCCGGCGCCGCCTCGTAGCCGAGCTTGGCGATAGCGCGCAGATCGTTGTCGAGGTCGACATTGAGGGTGCCATCGACACGGCCCCGTGCCTCTTGAACCTCGTCGCCCGATATAGTCTTGAGAAAAGTGCCGTAGCCGTCGATGACAGCCGAATTCTCCCGCCAGTCGGAGATGGCATTGAAGCGCAGCGTCGTTTCCGACAGCAGGGCCGGCTTGCCTTCGCTGCTTGAATCGGCATTCGACGACGCCGTCAGGCCCTGCTCGAGCGTCGGCCTGATCACGAAGGAGCCGAGTTTGATGCCGGTGGCGGCGAACGGGTCGTCCTCGGCCCTCTTGTCCCGGCCTTCGATGGCTTCGGCGCGCTCAGCGCCCGGATCGAGCTGCTGCCTGTCGGCCGAATCAATGGTCATAGCACGGCGATTGGTGGCGTCCTGGTCAGTTTCGCCGGTGTCCGTGTCATCCGTCGTGGCTGCAGCTTGTGTCTCGGCGGCTTCGTCTTGATCGGCCGCGCCTTGCGTTGCGCTCGATGGCCGGCGCGTCGGGACGGGAGCGGGGGTGTCCGCAAACGGATCGTCGGTGGTCTCCGGCGGATCAAAAATGCTGCCAGTCGCCGGTGCCGTGTCGTCGTCCTGTACGGCGCCCGGGCTGGCCGGCTGGTAGGTGGGCGTCGGCGCAGTGCTCTGGGTAACTGCGCCGGCCTGCGCCGTCTGATCCTGGGCGCTGGCCAGGCTCAATTGCCTGGTGTTGCGCTGCTGGTCGTCCAGAATTGCCGATTCCGAAACCTCGCCGCGCAGCTCGGTTACCTGGGCATAGGGCTGCGCAGGCCGCAGCAAGGCGAAGACGCTGGTCGCCAGCAGCAAGGCGCAGACCGCCTTGCCGTTTCGTCTTCTTTTCTTTTCAGGCTGGGCCCCGGACATTGCCACCACTGCTTGCGCGGCGCACGCGCGCCATACTTACCGAACCGTAAATGGGGATGGTTAACGGAGGGTTGAGGCAGCGGTGGATCAGGCCTCGCTCGATGGCAATTCCGTTGGACAGGCGCGCGGCAAAGCGCTAATCGCATCAGCCATGCATGCGGGATCCCCAGACAAGAAGCGGTTCGACGGGCAAGCTTCGATCGCCTCGGCGCTCAGAACGGTAGCGACCGAGCAGGCCGGTGTCGCGGCGCTGGCGGCCGCGCTCGAAAACGGATTGACCGAACCATTCGCGCGCGCCATCGACTTGGTGTCGCAGATTGAGGGCCGCGTCATCGTCACCGGCGTCGGCAAGAGCGGCCACATCGGCTCAAAGATCGCCGCAACGCTCGCCTCGACCGGCACCCCGGCTTTCTTCGTCCATCCTGCCGAAGCCAATCATGGCGACCTCGGCATGATCGCCAAGGACGATGCGATCATCGCGATGTCGTGGTCGGGCGAGAGCCGAGAGCTCAAGGGCATCATCGCCTATTCCAGGCGCTTCTCGATTCCGCTGATCGCGGTCACCGCCGGAGAGCGATCGGCGCTGGCGCGTGCGGCCGATGTGGTGCTCCTGCTGCCGCGTGCGCCGGAAGCCTGCCCGCACGGCCTGGCACCGACGACATCGACGCTGCTGCAGCTGGTGATCGGCGATGCGCTGGCCATCGCGTTGCTCGAAGCGCGCGGCTTTACGCCGGATCATTTCCGCACCTTCCATCCCGGCGGGCAACTTGGCGCCAATCTGACGCGGATCCGCGACATCATGCATGTCGGCGACAGGCTGCCGCTGGTGTCTTCGGGCACCGGAATGCGCGAAGCGATCCTCGAATTGTCGCGCAAGGGGTTTGGCTGCGTGGCGATAACCGCCGCGGATGGTGCGCTGATCGGCATCGTCACCGACGGCGATATCAGGCGTCACATCGGCAGCAATCTTCTGGCGATGAGTGTCGATGAGGTCATGACCAAGGAGCCGAAGACGGCCGGGCCGGATACGCTGGTGGCGACGGCGCTGCAGACGATCAACAATTCGGCCATCTCCAGCCTGATGGTTGTCGAGGGCAGACGGCCGGTCGGACTTGTCCATCTGCACGACCTGCTGCGCATCGGCGCAGCCTGACAGACCTTGGAGTCTGTTTGAACAATCGCCCGCCGAGATGGGTGGGATCAGTCCTAAACCGCCTCGACCGTCAGTTCCAGATCGGTATCGGCCGCGCCCGTCACACGCACCTGCGTGCCGGCCGGCAGATCGGGGCCGGAGACGCGCCATAGCGTGTCGCCCAGCTTTATGCGGCCGCGCCCGTCCTTGATCGGCTCGGCCAGTGTCGCCATCCTGCCGATCATTTGTTCGCCGCGGCGGTTGAGCAGCGGCTGGTCTGTCGGGTCGTGACGCCCGCCCGCCAGTCGCTTGCCGACATAGGTTGAAACCAACGACATCGCCAGGAAAGCGAGAACCTGGACCTGCCAAGTCCAAAAACCTGCGTCCCAGATGAGCAGGGAGACTGCACCGATCAGCAGCGCGGCGATGCCGATCCACAGCATGAAGATGCCCGGTGCGATGACCTCCATCACGAGAAGGACGAAGCCGAGAACCATCCAACCCCAAGGGCCGAGTTCGGAAATGATGCGGTCGAACATGGGATCGGCCTCAGGTCTGGCTGGGGCGAACCACGGGCGGGCGTGCAGCTTGCCGCGCGGCGCCGGCAGTGCCTTCGCCCCCGAAGACTTCCTTGGCGATCTCGCCGATGCCGCCGAGCGTGCCGATCAGCGACGAAGCTTCTATCGGCATCAGCACGACCTTGCTGTTTGTGGCAGAACCGATCCTGGTCAGCGCTTCGGTGTATTTCAGTGCAACGAAGTAGTTGAGCGCCTGCACGTCGCCCTTGGAGATCGCTTCCGACACGACCTGCGTGGCGCGGGCCTCGGCCTCGGCCGAGCGTTCGCGCGCCTCGGCGTCGCGGAAGGCGGCTTCCCTGCGGCCCTCGGCTTCCAGAATCTGCGACTGCTTGAGGCCTTCGGCGTCAAGGATCTGCGCGCGCTTGTTGCGTTCGGCCATCATCTGGCGGCCCATCGATTCGACGAGATTGGCCGGCGGATTGATGTCCTTGATCTCGACGCGGGTGATCTTGATACCCCAGGGATGCGCCGCCTCGTCGACGACGCGCAACAGGCGTTCGTTGATGGCGTCGCGGTTCGACAAAAGCTCGTCAAGGTCCATCGAGCCCATCACGGTACGGATGTTGGTCATCGTTAGGTTCAGGATGGCGTTCTCCAGCCCAGCGACCTGGTAGGCGGCCTGCGCGGCGTTGAGCACCTGGTAGAAGGCAACGCCGTCGACGGCGACGGTGGCGTTGTCGCGGGTGATGATCTCCTGGGTCGGGACGTCGAGCACCTGCTCCATCATGTTCAACTTGGCGCCGATGCGATCGACGAACGGCACGATAATATTGAGGCCGGGGCTCAATGTCTTGGTATAGCGGCCAAAGCGTTCGACGGTATAATTGTAGCCTTGCGGAATTGTCCGGATGCCTTTGAAAAGCACGAGCACGACAAGAGCGACAAGAACAAGAAGCGCGATATCGAAACCACTGAAATCCATTTGGCTCTCCCTCCGGCCGATGCGGTAGACGTTTCAACGCAACCGACTTCACCAAACACTTAAGTGTGTTTCAGAAATGTTACAATTGGGTGATCACGGATTGCCGGCGTATAGACAGCCGGGCTCGCGGCGCTCGATTATGTCCGCTTCAGATCCAGCCCGACAGCTCGCGCCGCACCATCGCCTCGATCACCGCCATGCCTTCGGCACTGTCGTTGAGGCAGGGGATGTGTGCGAACTTCTCGCCGCCGGCATGATGGAAGGTCTCGGCCGCCTCTCTGCCGATCTCGTCCAGCGTCTCGATGCAGTCAACAGAAAAGCCCGGGTTGACGATGGCGATCGATCTTACGCCTTCTCCGGCTAATTTCTCGACCGTCTTGTCGGTGTAGGGCTGCAGCCATTCCTGAGCACCGAAGCGCGACTGGAAGGTGGTGATCAGCTTCTTCTCATCCCAGCCGAGCTTTTCCCGCAGCAGCCGGGTCGTCTCAAGGCAATGGGCTTGATAGGGGTCCCCCTTGTCGGAATAGGGTTTCGGAATGCCGTGATAGGAGGCGATGACCACCTCCGGCTTGAAATCGAGCGTCGCCAGATGGCGCTCGATCGAACGGGCAAGCGCCTCGATATAAACTGGTTCGGCATAGTAGGGCGGCACGCTGCGGATCGCCGGGGCGCGGCGCATCTTCATCAGCGCGCGAAACAGCTGGTCGTTGGCGGTCGCGGTCGTGGTCGCGGAATATTGCGGATAGAGCGGGAAAGAGAGAATGCGGTCGCAGCCTTGCGCCACCAGCCCTTTGGCGACGCTCTCGGTCGAAGGATTGCCGTAACGCATCGCCCAGTCGACGATAACCTCGGGCAGGTCGCGCAGCGCCTCGGTCAGCTTTTCGCTCTGGGCGCGGGTGTAGGTGCGCAGCGGCGACTCGTTACGCTGCCGGTTCCAGATCCTGGCATAGTTGGCGCCCGACTTCTTCGGCCGCGTGGTGAGAACCAGCCCGTAGAGGATCGGGTACCAGATCGCCTTGTTGATCTCGATGACGCGTGGATCGGACAGGAATTCCCTGAGATAGCGCCACATCGGCTTGAATTCGGTGCCGTCGGGCGTGCCGAGATTGACCAGCATGACGCCGATCCTGCCCGCTCCGACCGGTGGCTGTGCTGCCGGCAGCGAGCCGAGGGCCTTCGCAGCCTTGGGATCGACAGGGTTGGAAAGCGTCATTAGGGATCTCCGGACACCGCGCGAAACTAGCGATGCCGCGCCGGTTTTCAATGTAGCGTCTGGCCGCACCTTATCTTACCCTAAAGCGCGTCGCATTTGACGGCCTCACGCGACGCGCTTTAGGTCGTTGTTTTATGCATGTCGTTATCGCAAAACCGCTGCACACTTTTGCGCGACATGCATTAGGGGCGAAAGCAGAAAACCCGACCGGTTCCCCGGACGGGTTTTCCACAAACGACGGAAGAATTTAGTTTGCGGCCGGGATAGTCAAGGTTGCGCCGACGGGAAGGCGGCGCGGCTCGTAGTCCTTGTTGGCTTCGGAGATCGTTTTCCACTTGGCGCCATCGCCATAGGCCTTCTCCGCCAGGTCCCAATAGGTATCGCCGGCAACGATCATATGGCTGCTTTCGGCCGGTGTTGCCTCGGCCGGCTTTGCCGGCTCGGCAGGCGCAGCCTCGGCTGGTTTGGCCGGTTCCGCGGCAGGAGCCGGTGCTGCGGCCGCCGTCTCAGCCGGTTTTGCGGGCTCGGCAGGTGCCGGCGCTGCCGGGGCGGGTTCCGCCGGGACGGCTGGCGGTGTCGTGGCGATATCGTCGGAACCAGCCGGCGGTTCGGGCATCGCCGGCTCCGCGGTCGCGGCTGGAGCCGCTTCGGTCGGCTTTGCGGGCTCGGCCGGAGCGGGCGCAGCCTCGGCCGGCTTGGCTGGTTCCTGGGCCGGTTGCTGGGCCGGTTCCGCCGCGGCGGCGGCCGCGATCTCGGTGATGCGGCCATCGAGCTTCGGCGTATAGGGCCGATGCGCGCCGAGATAATCGGCGACCACCTGTTCGAGGCCCGGGCCGTAATCGTAGGCGTTCTTGGCCTTGTCGGCGAACACCTTATAGCCGTCGCCGCCCTGGCGCACATAGTTGTTGGTGGCGACCAGGTAATCCTTGTCCGGATTGATCGGGGTCCACGCGCCGCCTTGCATGACTTCGACCGACTTGACGCGCCCGGCATTCGGGGCAGCCGATTTGTCGAATGAATACTTCAGGCCGGCAACCTGCGGGAAGCGTCCGGCGCCGTCCTCGATTTGGCTGAGACCGTTCTCGAGTCCGGCAATCAGATCCTTGCCGGAAATTTGGAAAGTCGCCACTGTGTTCTGGAACGGCAGCACGTTCAGCACTTCGCCCATGGTGACGGTGCCCTGGTCGATCGAAGCGCGCAGACCGCCGCCATTCGTGATGACGATCTCCACACCCTGGTCCTTGACGCGGTCGAGGACGGCATCGGAGACGAGATTGCCCATCTCGCACTCGCGGGTGCGGCAGTTCTCACGGCTGCCGTCGATCGCCTTGGTGGTTTCGGCGACCTCCTGGTTCTTCAACGCCTCGATCGGCGCGCCGAGCTCCTTGATGCGGGCAAGCACGGCGGGATCTGGCGTAATCGACTTGTCGAGGTAGATCGGGTCGCCGCTGGCTTGCTTGACGACGCCGTTGTCATCAAACACGACCTTGAATTCGCCGAGATATTTCGAATAGGAAGCCGCCTGGACGACCGGCACCTTGTAGCCGTCCGGATTGTCGACCATCGTCGGGTAGGGGCCTTCAGCCTTGGGGTCGGTGTTGGACAGCAGCGAATGGCTGTGGCCGCCAACCACCACGTCGACACCGGGGATCTTGGCGATGATGTCGCGCTCGCGCTTGTAACCGATATGGGTGACCGCGATGATCTTGTTGACGCCTTCACCCTTCAGCTTCTCGACCTCTGATGTGATCGACTTGACGTCGTCCTCGATCGTGACGTTAGGACCTGGCGAAGCGAGCTCCGGCGTGTCGTTGGTGACCGCGCCGACGATGCCGATTTTCTGGCCGCCGACTTCGATCACGATCGACGGTTTCACGCGGTCACCGAGCTTGGATTGAGCGCCGGCCTTCACATTGGCGCCGAGCACCGGAAACTGGATCATGTCCAAAAACGGCGCCAGCGCCGCCTCGCCGTCGTCGAACTCGTGATTGCCGACCGCCATGGTGTCGAATTTCATCTGGTTGAGGAATTCGCCTTCGGTCTTGCCCTTGTAGGTCGTGTAGAAGAGCGAACCCTGGAAATTGTCGCCGGCGCTGAGCAGCAGCACGTTCTGGCCTTCCAGCTTCTTGCGCTCCTGGGCGATCGCCGTGATCAGCCGCGCCGCGCCGCCGATGCACTCGCCCTTGGTCTCCTCTTCGGCCGAGCAGGTCGATTCATATTTGTTGTTGCTTTCGATGCGGCTGTGCCAGTCGTTGATGTGCAGGATGTTCAGCGTGTAGTCGGCAAAGGACACGCCGGCCGAAAGGCTAAGCGCGGACGCCGACAGGGCGGCAATGACGGCTATCTTCTTCATCTTCGTCTCCCGGATGACCTGTTTAACGCCCTTGCTTGCTGGAACATAACAGCCAGCTTTTTGCCCATGTTCACATCGCGTTTTAGGTGATGCAAGCGGAATCGGGGGCAGCTTTGCCGGCGCAAAAAGGACGGCGGCCTCAAGCCGCCGTCCTTTGCAAAAGCAATTCAGTATGGGCTCAGGTGCGTCGCGTCAGCACAAAGTTCTGTCCGCTCGCGCTGGTGCAATTAAGCTGGGAGGTGGAGATCAACAAGCAGTTGAAGCTGATCGGCGTCTGGCGGATCAGCGAAGTGCCATGGATTTCGACCGAGGTGCCGCCGGTCATGGTGTAGCTGCCGTCGGCAAGTTTCTGGCCGGTGTCGGTCGCGACGGTGTTGAAGCTGCCGCCGGCGAAGGTCGATAGGCCCGTGCCTTGCGCGTCGATCCATGAGCCTTCGACCGGGCTCCGCGTGGCCAAAGGCGGTCCGCCCGGGCCGGCGGTGGTGCACGCCGCCGAGGCAGCAGCGGCCGCGACAATGCCGGCCGAAAGCAGTTTGCGCGCAATCGTCATCATCAAAATCCTCTCCTCTCGCGTCGGCCGAAAATCGATCCGATCTTCGGAAAGCACGATGCGTACATTCAAGGCGCTAGGGCGTACGTTGTGCGTCCAAATGGACGCACGTCGCTCTAGGCCGCCTTCCTTCAATCGCCCGATTTCCAGGCGATTGCAAGGCAGTGAGACATTGCTATCGAACGAGGATGTTGCACTATCGGACGAGGATGTTGCGGAATTGCCATGGGTCGTTTTTGTCGAGGTCTTCCGGGAACAGACCAGGGCGGTTATCGAGCGGCGTCCAATCGGTGTAGTAGCCCTTTATCGGCCCGAGATAGGGGGACTGCACTTCCAGGCAGCGCCTGTAGTCCATCTCGTCGGCCTCGACGATGCCGGCCTCGGGATTTTCCAGCGCCCAGACCATGCCCGCCAGCACGGCAGACGTGACCTGCATGCCCGTGGCGTTCTGATAGGGCGCCAGCTTGCGCGCTTCCGCCAACGACAGTTGCGAGCCGTACCAATAGGCGTTCTTATCGTGGCCGTAGAGCAGCACGCCGAGCTCGTCGACACCGTCGACCAGTTCGTTTTCATCGAGCACGTGATGCACGGCTTGCGCCTTGCCGGCGGCGCCGAACATCTCGTGCAGCGACAGCACGGCGTCGTTGCAGGGATGGTAGGCGTAGTGGCAGGTCGGGCGGTATTGAACCTTGCCCTTCTTGCCGCGCAAGGTGAAGAAGTCGGCGATCGAAATCGACTCGTTGTGCGTCACCAGGAAGCCATATTGCGGACCGGGCGTCGGGCACCAGCTGCGCACACGCGTGTTGGCGCCCGGCTGCTCCAGGAAGATCGCGGCCTTCGAGCCATGCTTGTGGTTCTTGGCGTTCTTCGGCATCCACGTCTCATGGGTGCCCCAGCCGAGCTCGGCCGGCTGCAGCCCTTCCGAGATGAAACCTTCGACCGACCAGGTGTTCCAGAACACGTCCATCGGCTTCGGCTTCTTGGTGCGCTGGGTGTCGCGCTCGGCGATGTGGATGCCCTTGACGCCGGCCTTCTTCATCAGCCTCGCCCAGCCTTCACGATCGTGCTGCGCGGGCTCCGAGAACTCGAGGCCAAGATCGGTGGCGAGGTTGACCAGCGCCTGCTTGACGAACCACGAGACCATGCCCGGATTGGCGCCGCAGGTGGAGATTGCAGTCGCCCCGCCGGGGTGCGCGTGCTTTTCTACGATCATGGATTCACGCAGCGCATAATTGGTGCGGCTGGCATTGTCGGCCTTGGCGTCGAAATAGAAGCCGAGCCATGGCTCGACGACGGTATCGATGTAAAGCACGCCCAGCTTACGACAGAGCCGCATCAAATCCACTGAGCCGGTGTCGACCGACAGGTTGACGCAAAAGCCCTGGCCGCCACCTTTGGTCAGCAGCGGGGTCAGCAGCTTCTTGTAATTTTTCTGAGTCACCGCATCCTGCATGAAAGTGATGTTGCGCTCGTCGAGCAGCTTGCGATCGGTATCGCGCGGGTCGATGACCGTCATGCGCGACTTGTCGAACTTGAAATGGCGCTCGATCAGCGGCAGCGTTCCCCGTCCGATCGAGCCGAAGCCGATCATCACGACAGGGCCGGTGATCTCACCGTAAACGGGCCAGGTTTCATTCGCCATTTTATCGATTACTCCCTCAGATAGGCTGAAAAGCCGGGCAAACAGACGCAAAGCGGAGCATTTTCTTGCCCGACTGCCACGCGCTACAACCACAGATCATTGTCATAAACCAGCGAAAAGCGCCAACCGCCGGCTAGGCCGCGTTCACCATGTGGTTAAGGAAGGCAACCAGCCGGTCGCGGTCTGATGTCATGCCCTTGTAGTCGAGCTGGGCCTCGTCGAGCGCCAGCAACTGTGCGGCGAAAGACGCTGCCAGCCTTGCCTGATCGGGATGACCCGTCAGCACGCTGAGCGGGTTGAGATGGATGCGAATGGTGAACAGGACGTCACGCGAAGCGGGAAGTTTTCTGAGCGTCTGGCGCTCGACACGGATGAAGGCACGGACATCGATATCGCCATCCGAGAATCTGGAGGGACGGTTGGTGGTGCGGTCGATGCGCTCAAGGTTCGAGAGTGGATGGTAGAGCGCATCGCCGGCTTGGATCGACCAGTTGTAGCGCTCGACGGCCTGACCCTGCAGGCTGTCGAACATGCGGTTGATGAGGTCGGCCGGGCGCGTGCCTGGACCGAAGCCCGGCACCGGTGCATGGATCTCCTGCAACGGCCTGCCGAATTTTTCGATCAGCGACCATGAGGAGGGAAAGCAGAGCGAGCCGGCGACCAGCCGCCAGCCACTCTCGTCGCGGCGCATCAGGATCAGGTCTTCCTGCACAAGCAACGAGGCTGCGACAAGCGGCGCATCGCTGAAGCCGCCGGCAGTTCCGGCCTCAGTGCCGATCACCTCGATCCCGGTGCCGGAGCGGCGATAGAGGTCTGGATACTTCGCCAGCAAATGCGCGCCGAGCAGGTCGAGCAGCTCGCGTTGGGCGTTGCGCGTGCCGTCTTCTTCGACGAAGACGCTGCCGGGGATTTCGGTATACAGCCGGCGCTTTTCGGCGAGATAAGGCAGCAGATGCCCATCGACCTCGATCCATCTGTCGAAGTCGAGCGGTTTCAGCCCGATGGCAAACAGCTTCGACGAGCCGTCATAGGGCGTGTAGGTGGGGATGCTCATGCCGCCTCGATATGGGAGTTCCAAACGGATCACGTCACCCCAGCCGCGCCGGGATCAATCCGCGCAGTGAATTGCCAACGAACAGCGCTTTGGCCGACTTAAGATCATCCAAGGTGTAAATTGCCTCGTGGGCGCGGCCTTCGTCCAGCAATTCGCCGCGCAATACGCCAGGCAGCAGGCCGCAATCGAGCCGCGGCGTTGCCAGCGCGCCGTCGCCGAAATCGGCGAAGAGATTGGTGATCGTGCCCTCACAGATTTCGCCACGCTCGTTAGCCAGCAGCACCTCGTCGGCCCGGCTGATCAGATATTCGGCGCGCGCCCGCTGATAGGTGTCCCGGCGGCTCGTCTTGTGGCGCAGCAGCGTGTCGCTTGAATCGAGCCGCACCCGCGCCAGGTGCAGCCTCCAGACCTTGTCGGCTGCATGCGGCTCATAAGGCAGCGCCGAGACCGTCACCTTGCCGCTGCGCGACAGGACGAGGCGTGTGCGCAAGGCTATGTCCGGCCGGTCGACGGCGTTCCTGAGCATCTCACCGACCTTCTGCGGATCGCAGGTAAAACCCAGTTCGGCTGCCGAGCCATAAAGGCGGGCCAAATGGCGGTCAAAACGGAGGAAGCCCTGGCCCGGCTGCCAGCGCATGGTTTCGATCAGCTCGAAATCGGCGGTGTTCCCGTCGCGTAGCGCGCTTTCAGCAGGCACTCCTGATACTCCTCCTCGGCCGTCGAATCGAAGACGACGCCACCACCGATATTGTAGACGGCTTCGCCACTGGAAAAGAGCGATATGGTGCGGATCGCCACCGAAAAGCGCATCCTGCCGCCGGGCGCGATCCAGCCGATGGCGCCGCAATAGACATCGCGCGGCGTGGCTTCCAGATCGTGCAGGATTTCCATGGCGCGGATTTTCGGGGCGCCGGTGATCGATCCGCATGGAAACAGCGCAGCGAAGATCTGGCGGATGGTGAGGTCGGGCAAGAGCTTGGCCCGCACGCGGCTCACCATTTGGTGCACGGTCGGGTAGCTCTCGATGCGGAAAAGCTCCGGCACCTCCAGCGTGCCGACCTCGCTGATCAGCGAGATGTCGTTGCGCAGGAGATCGACGATCATCCGGTTCTCAGCCTGATTCTTCTCGTCATTGAGCAAGAACGCCTTCAGCCGCTTGTCCTCCGCCTTGGTCGCGCCGCGCGGGGCAGTGCCCTTCATCGGATGGGTCTCGATCATGCCTTCGGCGTCGACCTCGAAGAACAATTCCGGCGAGCGCGACAAAACGACCGGATCGCCGAGCGCGACCAGCGCGCCGTATTTCACCGGCTGGCGCTCGGTCAGCGCGTCGAAAGCGGCCAGCGGATCGCCCGACCACTGCGCATGAACCGGAAAGGTCAAATTGCCCTGATAGCAATCGCCCTTGCGAATGTGATTGTGGAGCCGCGCAAAGCGTCTTGCGTAGTCTTCTGAAGACCATGCAGCCCTTGCGTCGAAGATCGGACCGTTGGTCGCCGGCGCGTTGCTGGGCACGACCGCCTGTTCGACGGGCGCGTCGAAAATCCCCAGGCAGACAAGCGGGGCGCGGCGTCCGCCCGGCAGCAGCGGAACGAGCTTCGGCTCGAGCAGGTAGCCGGCCTCATATGAGAAATAGCCGGCCAGCCATTTGCCAGCGTCATGCGCGGCCTGAGCAATTTCCAGCGCCGGCAGGAAATCCTCTGCCTCATGCGCCACGATGATGTCGGCCGGGCGGTCGAAAACGAGCTGATGTGCGCGCTCGTCATTCCTGAAAATTGCAGAGGGCAGGGGCATGGGACTCGGATGCTGCGATCGATGACGCCAGCTATCGCTCTATATGGGGGCTCGATCGCGCGCAATCGAGAGAGCGGCGTCTCAAGACGCAAAAGGCAGCCTTGATGCAGCAAATTGGCGGCACCTCGAGGGCGCGCCGCCAATCTGTTATGTGCTCGATGCCGGCAGGCAATTCAGCTGTTGCTCGCGGTCCCCGCGGTCGGGAAGCGGCGCGCGAATTCCTTCTCGTCGCCAGCGGCAAGCAGTTTCGCCTGCTCGATCCAGCGCTCACGCTCGATGCGGCCGTCGAAGTTCAACGTCTCCTCGATCCGCTTGACGTCGGCGGCCGTCCAGGCGGCGATTTGCGCATAGGTTGTGACTCCGAGCCCGTTGAGCAGTCGCTCGTTTGCCGGGCCGATGCCGATCAGGCGGCGCAGATTGCTGGCTTTGCCAGCCGCCGCCTTTGTTGTCGCGGCCTTCTTTGCCGCTGGCGCAGCGCTCTTTGGTGCAGCACCCGTCTTCGAGGCGGGAGGTTTCGGCGCACTTGCCGTCGAAGCGCTCGCCTTCGACGCACTGGCCTTCGGCACGGCTGCCGCCTTTGAGGCCGCCGGTTTCTTGGACGCGGTCGTGGCTGGCGCGGTCTTTGCTGGCCCGGTCTTTGCTGGCCCGGACTTGGCGGGCGTGGTCTTGGCCGGCGTCGACTTGGCCGGCGCGGATGTCGCCATCAATGCCGAGGGTGCCGGGATTGCTGCCTTTGTCGCGCCGGTCTTGGTGCCTTGTGCCTCGGCCAACTGGCGCTCCAGGTCGGCGCGGGCGCCGCGGCATACTTCCAGTTCACCGGTCAGGCGGTCGGCGTCGGCGCGCAGCCTGTCGCGCTCGATGCGCGTGCGGTCCACGTCACCGCGCAGGCTGTCGAGCTCGCCACGCAGGCGTCCCCAGATGAACCAGCCAACCAACACACCTACCAGGAACGCCAGGAGCATGTAGAAAAAAGTGCCCATTGTCTCTCTCCAGTCCGATCCATCTGCCATGGCCTGGAGTGGTGACCTTGGCACAAGGACCATTCAATGGTGGCTCCGCTGTTCACGGAACAGCCGGCTTAGATCGTGCTGTCGGCGACCGGCTTTTCCTGCCATGGCCAACGGCCGCTATCGCATTCGCCAAAGCGCCGTGACCGGACCGAAGATTTTTCCTGGCCTGAGCCCCGCGCCCGACTGAGCTTGAGGCGGGACGCTATCATACAGCTTCCCGAAAGCTAACGGAAAAATTCCACGGAGAGTTATTTAAGAACAGATATTTAGGGCAAGAATAGCACGGCCTCAATATGCATTGCGGCTAAACTGTTCTGTCAGCCCCGTATGTTCAGCGCTGTGCGTCAATTGTCCAGAGCTTCGAGCTCGTCGATCAGCCCGCCGATCACGCCAAGTCCGATCTGCCAGAAGGCAGGGTCGGTGGCGTCAAGACCGAAGGGTGCCAGGAGCTCGGAATGATGCTTGGTGCCGCCGGCGCGCAGCATGGCAAAATATTTCTCCTGAAAGCCATGCTCTGCATTTTGATAGACCGCATAGAGCGAATTCACCAGGCAGTCGCCGAACGCATAGGCGTAGACGTAGAAAGGCGAATGGATGAAGTGTGGAATGTAGGTCCAGAAGACCTCGTAACCGTCGCGCAGCTTGATCGCCGGCCCGAGGCTTTCCGCCTGCACTTCCAGCCAGAACTGGCCGAGCCTGTCGGATGTCAGTTCGCCGTTCTTGCGCTCGGCATGCACCTTGCGCTCGAACTCGTAGAAAGCGATCTGGCGCACGACCGTGTTGATCATGTCCTCGACCTTCTGGGCGAGCATGGCCTTGCGCTCGCGCTTGTCCGTGGTCTGGTCCAGCAGCGAGCGGAAGGTCAGCATCTCGCCGAAGACGGATGCCGTCTCGGCCAGCGTCAGCGGCGTCGAAGCCATCAGCGCGCCCTGGCCTGCGGCCAGCACCTGATGCACGCCATGGCCAAGCTCATGCGCCAGCGTCATCACGTCGCGCGGCTTGCCCATGTAATTGAGCAGAACGTAGGGATGCGCCGACGGCACGGTCGGATGCGCGAAGGCGCCCGGCGACTTGCCAGGCCTGACCGGCGCGTCGATCCAATTGCGGTCGAAGAAAACCCGGGCGATCTCCGCCATGTCAGGTGAAAAGCGCTGATAGGCGGAAAGCACCGTGTTCTTGGCCTCGTCCCAGCCGATGATCGCTTGCGGGGTCTCCGGCAGCGGCGCGTTGCGGTCCCAGTGGTTCATCACCTTCATGCCGAGCCAGCGCGCCTTCATTGCATAGTAGCGGTGCGACAGGCGCGGATAGGCATCGCGAACGGCTGAGGCCAGCGCGTCCACCACGCTGCGCTCGACTCGATTGGCGAGATGGCGAGAATCGGCGATGTCCTCGAAGCCGCGCCAGCGGTCGGAAATCTCCTTGTCCTTGGCCAGCGTGTTGGTGACCAGCGTGAACGTGCGCAGATTCTTTCGGAAGGTCGCGGCCAGCGCTTCGGAGGCCCGGCGGCGCGCCTCGCCATCGGCATGCTGGAGGCGGTTCAGCGCCGGCTCCAGGGTGAGCTCCTCGCCATCGATGTCGAAGCGCAGATCGGTCATCGTCTCATCGAATAGGCGGTTCCAGGCGCCGCGTCCGGTAATCGACTTCTCGTGGAAAAGCTGCTCGACCCGATCCTCGAGCTGATAGGGTTTGTCCATGCGCAGATCGAGCACCCACGGCCGGTAGTGAGCGAAGGCGGGATCGGCAGCGAGCGCGGTTTCGATCGCGCCATTGTCGATCAGATTCAGTTCGAGCGCGAAAAACAGAAGATGCGCGCTGGCGTCGGTCATCTTCTCCTGAATGTCACCATAGAGCTTGGCGCGCTGCGGATCCGCGGTGTTGCCGGCATAGACCAGCCCAGCATAGGAGACGATCCGGCCGATCAGTTCCTCCAGCGCCTCATAGGCGGCAAGCGCCTCGCCCAGCCTGCCGCTGTCGGCACGCTCTGCCTCGGCGGCGAGCGTGCCTTTCCAGCGGCTCTCGAAGCTGATGGCATCGGCCGCCGCCCTGGCGATGTCGCGCTTCAGCTCGGGGGCGTCCATGCCCGAATAGAGATCCGCGAGATTCCATTCCGGCAGATCGCCAAGCTCCGCCGCGCCCTGACCGGACACCGCCGCTGCAAGCTGCCGACCAAAAACCATGCGCATTGCCGATACTTTCGAGATTGCAGGACCCAAGCGGTCAGCCTCAAAGATTCAAAAGGGATGAGAAAGCCGGTCAAATCCTAAGGAATTCGTTCACCGGGTTTTTTGAAACCTTATTTAGAACCCTGTGCCAAGATGATCCATAGGGGTGGATTGCCCATTTGGGCGGGCATAGTGGGGTGGGCATATTGGGCGAGCATCGTTGAACCAGTCATGACAGGTTCCATACTCATAGTCGATGACGATCCCGTGCAGCGCAGGCTGCTCGAGGCGGCCGTGACGAAATTCGGCCACAGCGCGATCATCACGGATGGTGGCGAAGCCGGTCTCGACGCTCTCGACGGGCCCAATGCGCGCGACGTGTCGGTGGTCATCCTCGACCTCGTCATGCCGGGCCTCGACGGCATCGGGGTGCTGAAGGCGATGCGTGAGCGCGGCATCCAAGTTCCGGTCATCGTACAAACTGCCCAGGGTGGCATCGAGACCGTCGTTTCGGCCATGCGTCATGGTGCTTTCGATTTCGTCGTCAAGCCGGCCTCTCCCGACAGGCTGCAGGCATCGATCGGCAATGCGCTCAAGGTCGAAGCGGTCGAGGGTGAAGTGAAGCGCACGTCGCGGCGGCGTGGCGGCCATCTGACCTTCAAGGACATGATCACCCACAGCCCGGCGATGGATCTGGTGATCCGTCTCGGCCAGAAGGCGGCCGCGTCCAACATCCCGATCCTTATCGAGGGCGAATCCGGTGTCGGCAAGGAGCTGGTGGCGCGCGCCATCCAGGGCAGCGGCGATCGCCGCGCAAAACCCTTCGTTACCGTCAATTGCGGCGCCATCCCCGACAATCTGGTCGAATCGATCCTGTTCGGCCACGAGAAGGGCTCGTTCACCGGCGCCACCGAAAAACACACCGGCAAGTTCGTCGAAGCGCATTCGGGCACGCTCTTCCTCGACGAGATCGGCGACCTGCCGCTCGACGTGCAGGTCAAGCTGCTGCGCGCCGTTCAGGACGGTGAGGTCGATCCGGTCGGCGGGCGTTCGACCGTCAGGGTCGACATCAGGCTGATCTCGGCGACACACCGCAATCTTCTGCAGCAGGTCAAGGACGGCAAGTTCCGCGAGGATCTGTTCTATCGCCTGAACGTCTATCCGATCTTCGTGCCGCCGCTGCGCGATCGTCGCGACGACATCCCGTATTTGGTCGAGCACTTCCTGGAGAAGGTTGCGCCCACCGATCCACGTCACCGCCTGCACGGCATTTCGGCTGCGGCGCTCGCCATGCTGCAGGCCTACGACTGGCCGGGAAACATCCGGCAGCTGGAAAACGCCGTCTTCCGGGCCTCGGTGCTTTGTGAAGGCGATGTGCTGACTGAAGAGGAGTTTCCGCAGATCCGGGCGCAGGTCGAGGGCACCGTCAACCTCGATGTGCATGGCGCGTTGCCACGTCCTGCATCGCCGTTGGTCATCGAGCCGCTTGGCGAAGACGTGCCCGCCTATAACGGCATCGCTGCAACCGAACTCGATCCGCCAGCCAGGCCGCAGCCCCGCTTCGGCACGCTGCGGGCGCTGGACGAACGCGGCAATGTGCGGGCGCTGGCCGATGTCGAACTCGAAATGATCAAGCTCGCCGTCGACCACTACAACGGCCAGATGAGCGAGGTTGCCCGCCGCCTCGGCATCGGCCGCTCCACGCTCTACAGGAAGCTCAAGGAATACGGCATCGATCCGGAAACAGGCCGTATCGACCGGCTTGCTTCCTGACAAAGCAACTCCGGACCAGCTTGCCAGCTTGGCATCAGAACAGTTCTCAGTCATCGAGCGGGCGTGACGCGCGTCGGGGTGACGCGCTTGCCGGCAGTATTCACGCATTGAGGCGGCCGGTAACAGATCGTGTTCAGGCAAGGGCCGAAACATGATCTAAACCAGCGGTTTACCAAGAAACCCTGCGCAATGTTTTTGACGGGATATCGCCACGGTGTTACCGCATTTCGGCTTCAATAAGCGATGATTAACCATTAGGATCGATATTCGGATGCGAACACCACCGCATCCGTTGGTCAAATCCGGGGACAAACGGCAGCCTGCAAGGCCTTTTGATTTGAACAAAGTCGAACGACACACAAACGGGCGGCATTATCACATGAGCGTCTGGCCGAGATGGCTGGCAGCGGTGATTCTCGCCTTTGGCTTCCTTACAGCGGCTGCGACCGGCGCCAGCGCCCAGACGCGTTCGCTGAAACTCTATAACCTCCACACCAAAGAGAAGGCGGAGATCGTCTTCAAGCGCGGCGGCCGCTACGACCAGGCGGGTCTGAAAAAGATCAACGTCATCCTGCGCGACTGGCGCCGCAACGAGCCGACCAAGATGGATCCGCGCCTGCTGGACCTGGTCTGGGAGGCTTACCGGCAGAGCGGCGCCCGCGACTATATCCAGGTCGTGTGCGGTTATCGCTCGTCGTCCACGAACTCGATGCTGCGCAGCCGCAGTAGGGGCGTCGCCAAGAAAAGCCAGCATATGCTCGGCAAGGCCATGGACTTCTACATTCCCGGCGTGCCGCTGAAGAAACTTCGCGACATCGGTCTGCGGATGCAGGGCGGCGGCGTCGGCTATTATCCGAGGTCCGGCTCGCCCTTTGTCCACATGGATGTCGGCAATGTGCGCCACTGGCCGGGCATCAGCCGCCAGGAACTGGCGCGCGTGTTCCCCAATGGCAAGACGCTGCATGTGCCGAGCGACGGCAAGCCGCTGCCCGGCTATTCACAGGCGCTCGCTTCCTACAAGGCGCGCAAGGGCGCCGGCGCTCCCGCCATCGAACTGGCCAGCGCAGGTGGCGGTTCCAAAAGATCCGGCGGTCTGCTGGCGGCTTTCTTCGGCGGCGGTGAAGACGAGGCCGATGACAGCGCCGATGTGGCGGCCGCGCCAGCGCCGAAGGCAAAGAGCGTGAAGCTGGCGACCGCGAAGCCGGCGCCGGCCGCCAAGAACAGCAAGCTTCCGGGCATTGCCATCGTGTCGCCTGAGGATGCGAAGCGCGCCGAGATTCCGCAAATCGCCGATGCGCCCGCTCCGGAATCGGAGGAGGACACGCCGGAAACGATCATCGCGGCGCTGCAGGCGCGCAGCGTGCCGCTGCCTGATTTCGCCCCGCGTCCGAAGACCGAGGTCGGCGCTCAGCCGCCCGAAAACGTTCCGTTCGGCGTGGCGGATGCCACCGCCACCACCGAACAGGCGGTGGCGGTGGCGCAAGCGCCGGCAAGCGCTCCCTTCGGCATGGCCGAGCCGTCCGCTGTCGCCGATGCGGCGCAGGTTGCGGCCAACAACATTCCGTTGCCGACCTGGCGTCCCGATCACTCGCTGCCGGCCGACCTTGCAGCGGCCGACCTTGCGCCGCAGGACAAGGATGTGCTTTTGGCGCTCGCGGATACGGCCGGGCACGGCAAGACCGCTACCGATGCGTTCTCGGTGCTGCCGTCGGCACGGCCCGACTTGGCCCAGCCCGATTTGGCCCAGCCCGACTTGGCCCAACTCGACTTGGAGCGGCCCGACTTGGCCGAGACGGACCAGGTCCAATCCGACGCGGTCAAGGCCGTCCTCGAGCGGGTCAGCGCAACCGACGAATACCAGGTCGCTTCGCTCGCCCAGCCGAGCTCGGTCCTCAGCAATCCGGCGAACGTCAATGCCGCATCGCCGCGCGAGGCTGTCTCTGCCCGCCCGGCCGGCTCGGATCCGGCCGCGGCGATCGGTGCGGGTGTGAAGACCACCCGCAAGGCAGCCAGGGCAACCGCCCGTGACCTGAAGCCTGGTCCCAAGTCCGTGGTGGTCGCCGCCGAGCCGAAGGCGGCGCGCTGGGCATTGAATAGCGGCGAGAATGTCGCCACCGTCTCCAGCGCAACGACGGCGCCGCGCTATGCCTACAATATCGTGCACACGCCGCCGACCGAGGTCTACACCGCGGGCTTCCAGCCGAACGATCAGCTGGCCGATGCCAACCGGTTTACCGGCAATGCCGTCAAGTTCATGTCGGTAGCCCGCTTCCAGACCAAGTAGCGGATCGACCAGCAATACAAAGCCGCGCCGGGTAACCCGCGCGGCTTTTTGCTGTTCGCAAACAAAAACGCCGCCGCGATGCACCCGGTCCACTTGGGTGAGAGGTGTCTCTACCGCCCGAGCTTGCTCGCGGCGCGCGCCAGGGCTTCGATTTCGTCCCACTTGCCGGCCTTGACCAACTCGTCCGGCGCCACCCAGGAGCCGCCGACGCAGATCACGTTGGGCAGGCTCAGATAATCGGCCGCGTTCTTGCCGGTGATACCGCCGGTCGGGCAGAATTGCACATCCGCCAGCGGCGAGGCGAATGCCTTGAGCGATGCGATGCCGCCCGACTGTTCCGCCGGAAAGAATTTCAGGAAACGCAAGCCTGCCTCGCGGGCGGTCATGATCTCACCCGGCGTGATGGCGCCGGGCAGCAACGGAACGTCGCTGTCCTTCGCCGCCGCCAGAAGCTCGTGGGTGATGCCGGGGCTGACGATGAACTTGGAGCCGGCTGCTGCAGCCTCGCCGAACTGGCGGGCGTCCAGAATGGTGCCGGCGCCGACGATGGCGTCCTCGACCTTGCTTGCCACAAACCGGATCGCCTCCAGTGCATCGGCGGTCCGCAGCGTGATCTCGATCGCCGGCAGGCCACCGCGCGCCAGCGCGCGCGCCAGCGGCACGGCATCGGCGACATTGGCGATCTTCAGCACCGGGATAACCGGTTGGCCGTTGAGGAGCGACAGGAGCTTTTCGGTCTTGCTGGGCATTGTCGTCTCTCCGGTATTGATCCGTTCAACCGGTTAGCAGAAGGCCGTTTTTCTGTCCACGAAACGAAGCGTGTCGCGATGTCACGCACTCCGGCAATGCCCTCAGCCCCGGCCGTCAAAGCCACGAAGGAGAGGCTGATCCACGCATCAGCCTTGAAACGGCTTTTATGAGCGTTTAGTGGCTTCGGCGATGACACTGCCCAATCAACCTTTCCGCGTCGCCGCGCTCTACAGATTTGCCCGGCTCGACGGCTTCGCGGCGTTGCGCGCGCCGCTCGCCGCCTTCTGCTGCGGACGCGGTATCAAGGGCACGCTGCTTCTGGCGCATGAGGGCATCAACGGCACGGTCGCCGGCAGCGAAGCTGACATCGCCGCGCTCATCGATCATCTCGAATCCATCGAAGGTCTCGCCGGTCTCGAGGTCAAGTACAGCAGCGCCGCGCAGATGCCGTTCCACCGCATGAAGGTGCGGCTGAAGCGCGAGATCGTCACCATGGGCGTTAAGGATCTCGATCTGGCGGCAAGCGCCGGCACCTATGTCGCACCGGCCGACTGGAACGCACTGATCTCGGATGCGGATACGATCGTCATCGACACGCGCAACGCCTACGAGGTATCGATCGGCACCTTCAAGGGCGCGGTCGATCCCGCCACGACGAGCTTTCGCGAATTCCCGTCCTGGGTCGAGCAGCACCGGGCCGAGCTCGTCGGCCGGAAGGTGGCCATGTTCTGCACAGGCGGCATACGCTGCGAGAAGGCGACGGCCTATGTGAAGTCGCTCGGCTTCGAGGATGTGTTCCATCTCAAGGGCGGTATCCTGAAATATCTCGAAGAGGTGCCCGCCGAGCAAAGCCTTTGGCAGGGCGAGTGCTTCGTCTTCGACGAGCGCGTCTCGGTGTCGCACGGGCTGGTCGAGGGTGAGGCGGAACTATGCCGCGCCTGCCGGCATCCGCTGACCGGGCAGGACCTGTTATCGCCGAAATACACCGCCGGCACCTCATGCCCGCATTGCTTCGATACCCGCTCGGACGAGGATCGCGCGCGCTACGCCGAGCGTCAGCGCCAGGTCGAACTTGCAGAAGCGCAAGGCAGGGCTCCGCACATCGGACGTTAGAGCGACGTGCGTCCGCTTGGACTCACAAAGTACGCTCTAACGATTTGAATCTACCCAGCGATTCTACGCAGCGTGCTTTCCGAAAATCGATTCCGATTTTCGGGCCGACAAGGCAGATCCTGACATCATCTCGTTCCCGCCATCATTGGCAAATCGCCCCATCCGTCATTGTAATGTCAATATGCGGGACCTACCTCTTCAACGTCCGAAAACCTGCCCGTCTACGTTCGATCGGGCCAATTCTGGAGGCATTGATGTTCGATCCCAAGAAGCTCCTCGACGATCTGCTCGGCTCGCAAATTCCCGGAACGGGGTCGACCGTCCGCGACAAAGGGGGTCAGGCGGTGCAGATGGCCAAGGACAATCCGCTGGCCGCCGGCGCACTGGCCGCGGTGCTGCTCGGAACCGGCGCTGGCCGTCAGGTCACCGGCACTGCGGTGAAGCTCGGCGGCCTGGCCATGATCGGCGGCCTCGCCTACAAGGCCTACCAGAACTACAAGAACGGCAAGGCGCCTGCGGAGACGGCCGCAGCCGGCTCGCCGGAATTGCTGCCGCCGCCCGCCGACACCAGCTTCCATCCCTCGCAAGCGCCGCAAGGCGAGGACGAATTCACGCTGACGCTGGTGCGGGCAATGATTTCGGCGGCGAAGGCCGACGGCCACATCGACGACCACGAACGGCAAAAGATCGCCGGCAAGCTCAGCCTCGCGGGCATCGGCTCCGACGCGGAGAAATTCCTGATGTCGGAGCTGGAAACGCCGCTCGACCTGGATACGCTGGTCGCTAGCGCCCAAACCGACGCGCAGAAGCTCGAACTCTACACCGCCTCGCGCCTCACCATCGATCCGGATAAGCGTGCCGAACGCGGCTACCTCGATCTGCTCGCCGGCCGCCTCGGCCTGCCGGACGCACTGGTCGACCATGTCGAGGCAACGGTGTCGGCGGCAAAGGTGCCGGCGCCAGAGGTGCCGGAGTCAGCGGTGCCGGAGTCAGGGGTACCGGCGTCGGGCAAGGCAACCGCCAGTTCGCGCTGGTAGACTTCAGGATCGCGGAGAGCGGGAATCCGGGCGCCGCTCTCGCGTTAATGTCTCGTTTACCTAGGAAGCGCATTATTTTAGGTAGTCGGATCGGCTTTCCTCCTCCCAGGCCGGTTCAGATCAGGGCGGCCGCCAATGGCCGCCCTTTTGTTGAAGCCGGTTAGCGCATGACCCGAAATCGGAATCGATTTTTGGAAGCGATCATGCACAAAATCAAATTGCTCGAAATCAAGGTGCTATGGCGTCCTTTGCGGAGACGCGGCGCTGTAGGAGGACAGTTATGACAGACTACAAAACAGCCATTGTCACCGGCGCCGGCACAGGCGTCGGCAAAAGCGTCGCCACGGCACTGCTCAAGGCCGGCTGGAACACGGTATTCTGCGGACGCCGCAAGCAGGTGCTGGACCAGGCGATCGCCGACGCCGGATCGACACAGGCCAAGGCGTTGGCGGTCGCCTGCGACATCAGCAAGGCCGATCAGGTCGACGAGATGTTCGAGACGGTGGCGGCGGCTTTCGGTCGTGTCGACCTGCTCTTCAACAATGCCGGCACTAGCTACAAGTCGACATTGATCGACGAGATCCCCGTCGAGGTGTGGAACGAAGTTGTCGGGGTCAATCTCACCGGCTCGTTCCTGTGCGCCCGCGCCGCCTTCGGCGCCATGCGCAGGCAACAGCCGATGGGTGGCCGCATCATCAACAACGGCTCGGTGTCGGCTTACGCACCGCGGCCGGGCTCGGTGCCCTATACCGCGACCAAGCACGCCATTACAGGGCTAACCAAGACGCTGGCGCTGGACGGCCGGCCTTATGACATCGCCTGCGGCCAGATCGACATCGGCAACGCCTTGACCGACATGGCGCAGCCGATGACTGTCGGGGTACCGCAAGCCAATGGCTCCATCGCCGCCGAAGCGGTGATGGATGTCCAGCAGGTCGCCAATGCCGTTGTCCATATGGCCAGCCTGCCGCTCGACGCCAATGTGCTGTTCATGACCGTGATGGCCACGAAGATGCCGTATGTCGGGCGGGGGTAGTTACTCGAAGAGCGGTCTAAGACTGCGTAGCCGAAAGCGGCACGCCGGGAAGATACAGCGAAATGGGGCGGATTTCGTAGACGGCGGTCGGATTGACGCGCCGAAGGTCGCGCGCAATCGCGATCGCGGCATCACGCGTTGCGCAATCGACGACGTAAAGGCCCAACAATTGCTCCTTGGTCTCGGCGAAGGGTCCGTCAATGACCATTCCGGCGCCCGGCCCGCGCAAGGTACACGCGTCTTGTGTCGCCCCGAGCCGCGCCGCCGGGCCAAGGGAGCCTTCCCGGTATAGCCGTTCGTTTATCTGGAGCAGATCGGTCATCAGCGCCGCGTCCTCCTCCGGCGTCAGCGCCGTGATCACTTCCTCAACGTGATAGGCGAGGATCGCATAAAACATCTGACGTCACCTTTCTTCGCTCGGAATATCCAAGGAGGTTCGACCCCAGCCTTTCCCGACAGGGGTCAACGTGGCCTCTCCTCATTTGCCAGAAACGTCTCGATCCGCTCCAGCGCGCGCAGGATGTTCTCTTCGGAATTGGCGTAGGACAGCCTGATATAGCCTTCGCCGAGAGTGCCGAAATCAGGTCCGCCGATTAGCGCCACGCCGGCATCCTCAAGCAGGGCAGACGCCAGCTTCTTGGCCTTCCAGCCAGTTTGGGAAATATTGGGGAAGGCATAGAACGCGCCCTTCGGTGTGATGCAGGAAACGCCTGATAAGGCGTTCAGTCCTTCGACCACGACCTTCCTGCGGCGGTCGAAGGCGCGCATCATCTTGTCGACGTCGTCCTGCGGGCCGTCGATGGCGGCGATGCCGGCATACTGGCTCGGTGCATTGACGCAGGACCAGCAATTGACCGCCAGCTTGCGCACCTTGTCGTAGAGGTGGGCGCCCTTGTCGTCGCCGTTTGGCCAGATCGACCAGCCCATCCGCCAGCCGGTCATCGCCCAGGTCTTCGACCAGCCGTTGAGCACGATCAGCCGGTCGCGGATTTCGGGAAAGTTGAGCAGCGAGCAATGCGTCTCGCCGTCATAGGTCATCACGTCGTAGATCTCGTCCGAGAGGATGGCGACGTCCGGGTGCGCTTCCAGCCCTTTGACCAGCTTCTCTATCTCGGCGCGGGGGGTGACCCCGCCGGTCGGGTTGGCTGGCGAGTTTAAGATGAGCAGCCTGGTCTTCGGCGTGATCAGCGCCAGCGTCTCCTGCGCCGAGAAGGCAAAGCCGTTCTCCTCGCGCATCGGCACCGGTACCGGAGCAGCACCGGTGAACTCGATCATCGAGCGATAGATGGGAAAGCCGGGATCGGGATAGAGGATCTCGGCGCCCGGTTCGCCAAATATCAGGATCGCGGCAAACATGGTCGGCTTGCCGCCGGGCAGGATCATCACCGCCTCGGGCGATACCTCGACGCCGGTGGTGGTCAGCGTGCGGCGCACCACCGCTTCGCGTGTTGCCAGCAGGCCATTGGCCGGCGTGTAGCCGTGGTGGCCGTCGCGCAGCGCTTTGATCGCCGCCTCGACGATGTGCTGCGGCGTCTTGAAGTCGGGCTGGCCGATGCCGAGATTGACGATATCGCGGCCCTGATGGGCGAGCGCGGTGGCACGAGCCAGCACCGCGAAAGCGTTTTCCTCGCCGAGACGATCGAAGGCCGAAATCGTGTGGAGCATTTTTCCCGTCCGTGTGGTTCTTTCGCCGAGCGAGCGTTTTTGTGAGCGTCCGTTCGCAAAAGTCAAATGGATTGGAGTTTTGGGTGTCGGAAAATCTCAAGAATTGGCAACCGCGCCCGCGGCCCGAACGGAAAGTCCTGGAGGGGCGCACTGTCAGGCTGGAACCGCTCAACGCCGAAAAGCACGGCGACGGCTTGTTTGAAGCATCCTCGGTGGCGGATGTCGACAGCCGCTTTGCCTGGCTGCCCGACTATCCGCCAGAGAGCCGCGCCGCTTTCCAGCCCTGGCTGGACAAGGCCGAAGTGAGCCAAGACCCGCTGTTCTTTACCGTCATCGACAAGGCCAGCGGAAAAATTGCCGGGCGCCAGACACTGATGCGCATCGATCCGGCCTATGGCGTCATCGAGATCGGCAACATCTATTGGGGTCCGCTGATCTCGCGTAAACCGGGAGCGACGGAAGCGCAGTTCCTGTTCATGAAATACGTCTTCGACGAGCTTGGCTACCGCCGCTACGAATGGAAATGCAACAACCGCAACGAGCCGTCGAAGCGCGCGGCGGAACGTTTCGGCTTCAAGTTCGAGGGCATTTTTCGGCAGCATCTTGTGGTCAAGGGCGAAAACCGCGATACCGCGTGGTATTCGATCATCGACAAGGAGTGGCCGGCATTGCGCAGAGCCTATGAGGCATGGCTCGATCCGGCTAATTTCGATGGCGACGGCCGGCAGAAGCGACGGCTCGAGGATTTCCGCGCCGAGTTCGGTGCGTAGCGGGAGTTCGTGAATGGCGCATACCCATGACCAGGGTTCGCAAGGGCATGGCCACAGCCACGGCGCCGGTCATGTGCATGGCTCGACCGACAAGAAACGGGTGCTGATCGCAGCCTGCCTGACCGGAGGCTTCATGGTCGTGGAAGCGCTTGGCGGTCTCTTCACCGGATCGCTGGCGCTGCTGGCGGATGCCGGCCACATGCTCGCCGACTGTATCGCGCTCGGCCTTGCCTGGTATGCTTTTCATCTGGCCGGCCGGCCGGCCACCGTTCGCCTCACCTACGGTTTCGGCCGGGTCAAAACGCTGGTCGCCTACACCAACGGCATCGCCATCTTCGCCATTGCGCTGTGGATCATCTATGAGGCTTGGGAACGCCTGCTGACGCCTGCGCCCGTGCTCGGCGGGCCGATGCTGGTCGTCGCGATCGCCGGTCTGCTGGTCAATATCGGCTCCTTCTTCGTGCTGCATGGCGGCGACCGCGACAGCCTGAACATGCGCGGTGCCATCCTGCACGTGCTCGGCGACCTGCTTGGCTCGGCGGCGGCGATCATAGCTGCGCTGGTCATCCTGGCAACGGGCTGGACGCCTATCGATCCGATCCTGTCCGTCCTCGTCTCGCTGCTAATCCTGTCCACGGCCTGGTCGCTGATGCGCGAAGCAGCCCATGTCCTGCTCGAAGGCGTGCCGGCAAGCCTCGATCGCGACCTGATCGCCAGGGACATAGAGGGGACAATCAAGGGCGTGCGCGAGGTGCATCACATGCATGTCTGGTCGCTCGACGGGTCAAGCAACATGGCGACCTTGCATGCTTGCCTCAACGATGGCGTCGATGCCCACAAGGCGGTCAGCGCCATCAAGAAGCGGCTTGCCGCCGAGCATGGCATTGCCCACGCCACTGTAGAACCGGAATTCGGCCATTGCGCCGACAGCCATGATGAGCACGATGGCGAGCACAACCATGCGCACGATGCGGCTCCGCATCATGGCCACTATCACTGACACCGGAAGTTCCATGGCATTGGTAACGAACTTGATGAATTCCCGCCGCGTCAGGGCCGCGTGATGGATCGCGACACGCGCAACGCGGCGATAGGTGCCCTCTGGGTGCTGCTGCTGTTCGGCATCGCCGCCTACTATTTGCCAACCGTGATGCTGGCGGTCGGCCGAGTCTCGACCATTCTTGCCGCTGTTATTGCCGCTGTCTTCATGGTGGCCATTTTCGTCGTGTTTTGGCTGCGTGGCCGCAGCCAGCGCAAAAAGGATCATTGATATGCGTATTTTGATTACCGGCGCGGCAGGCATGGTCGGCCGCAAGCTCATCGCCCGGCTGGCGAAGGACGGAACGCTCAGCGGCCGGAGGATCGCCGCGCTCGACCTTCACGATATCGTGCCGCCGCAGGCGCCGGCGCTGGAAGGCGTCGGTGTCACTATCCATACAGGCGATCTCGCCGCGGCGAGCGCGATGGAACGGCTGGTCGCGTCGCGCCCCGACGTGATCTTCCATCTCGCCGGCGTCGTGTCGGGCGAAGCGGAAGCCAATTTCGATCTCGGCTATCGCGTCAATCTTGACGGCACAAGGGCGCTGTTCGATGCCATAAGGCTGGCGGGGTTTGCGCCGCGCGTCGTCTTCACCTCGTCGATCGCCGTGTTCGGCGCACCGTTTCCGGACATCATCCCCGACGAATTCCACCCGACGCCGTTGACCTCCTACGGCACGCAGAAGCTGATGGGCGAAGCATTGCTCGCCGACTATACGCGGCGCGGCTTCTTCGACGGCATCGGCATCAGGCTGCCGACCATCTGCGTCAGGCCGGGCAAGCCCAACAAGGCCGCGTCAGGCTTTTTCTCCGGCATCATCCGCGAGCCGTTGAGCGCCCAGGAAGCAGTATTGCCGGTGCCGCGCTCTGTCGTGCACACCCACGCCAGCCCGCGCTCCGCGGTGAATTTTTTGATCCACGCAGCAGGGATCGACGGCAGCGTCGTCGGGCCGCGCCGCAATCTGACGATGCCCGGTGTCGCGGTCACGGTCGGCGAGCAGATCGAGGCCTTGGAACGCATTGCCGGCGCCAAGGCGGTGAAACTGATCCGCGAGGAGCCCGACGATAGGATCTGGGCGATCGTCAAGGGCTGGCCGACACGGTTCGAGGCGCGGCGGTCGAGGGAGCATGGCTTTGCCGCCGAAACCAGCTTCGACGACATCATCCGCGCCCATGTCGAGGACGAGCTGGACGGTAAGATTGCCGGTTAGCTAGGGCGCGTCCAATTGGACGCGCAAGGCGTCATCCGCCAGTCAGGCTCGCCGAAAGCAGCAGCAGCCCGAACAGGAAGACGAAGGCTGCGCCGCCGATCTCGACGATCGAATGGATGCGGTTGCCCATGCGGCCGTCACCGGCGAAATAGACCGCCCAGTTCTTGGCCGTCACCGCCAGCGTCGCCAAGATCGAGACCGTGATCGCGGTGCCAAGTGCCATCGCCAGCACCGACAGGATGCCGCCGAACCACAGCCCGTTGAGCATGGCAAAGCTCAGCACGATCAGCGCGCCCGAGCACGGCCGGATACCGACCGCGGCCACCGCCGACCAGGCGGTGCGCCAGTCGAAGCGGTCGCCGGAAAGCAGCGCCGGGTCTGGCGCGTGCGAATGTCCGCATGTCTCGCAAACGTCGCCCGCCGCGTGATGATGACCGTCATGACCATGGTGATGGTCATGTGCGCTGTGGTCGTGTGCGTGGAAACTATGATCGTGCGCATGATCGTGATCGTCATGGACATGCAGCGCATGGACATGCGCGGAATGCGCGTGGCCGGCATGCGAATGACTTGCGTGCGAATGGCCGGCATGGGCCGCCGAGAGGCTGTAGGCAGGGTTGGCGCCGAACAGGCGAAGGATAGCGGGGCCGGCCTTGCGCCACAAAAGCCAGGCGCCGAACAGGGTGACGAAGACAAAGCTCGTGACTTCGAGGAACCATGCCGCATCGGTCATCGATATGGTGGTGCCGCGCAGGACGAAGTAGGCGAGCATCATCACGAGGATCGCCGTCAGCGCCTGCAGCAGGGCCGAGACGAAGGACAGCACGATGCCGCGCTTGAGCGCGACTTCGTTCGCCACCATGTAGGACGAGATCACCGCCTTGCCGTGACCGGGGCCGGCTGCATGGAAAATGCCATAGGCGAAGGACAGGCCGATAAGCAGCCACAGCTTGCTGTCGTCCTCGCGCATCGCCTTCATCGCGCCGGCAAGCGCGCGGTAGAATTCCTGCTGGCGCAGGTTGATCCACATCAGGATGTGGGCGAACGGGCCGGTGGTTGGAGCTATCCCGTCATTGGTGCCGATGCCGAGCGAGCTCTGGGCGTGAGCGGCGCCGAGGAAGTGCGTCATCACAAGGGCGGCGGCCAAAAGGCCGAAGGCCAAACGCAGGGACGGTTTCGTCACCGGATCATCCTTCTGGCTGACAGTTCAGTTCAAGCTTGGTCGCAAAGATCTTGCTCATATCAGTGCCTGTCGGATCGTTGAAGAAGGCGTCCGTCAGGGTCTTCTGGTTCTCGGCGAGCGCCTCGTCGGGGTTCGGACGAACGACTTTGCTTGCGCATGTCGACGGCATGCCATCGACCTGCAGATTGGCATCCTCGGTGAAATCGATTGCCGTGTAGAAGGTCGGGTCGTAGACGCCGATATCGATCTTGCCGGCCAACTTCATCGGCGCCTTCGGTTCGGATTCGAACAGGATGATGAGCTGGTCGTTCTCGAAATTGGCCATCAGCTGCGGCGGCGGGTTCATCGCCTCGTCCTTGCCGTCGACGGTGACGAGTTGGAAGTAATTGAATTCCGCCAGCGATGCATGGACGGTGTCGGCGACTTCCTTCAGCTCCTTGTCGTCGAGCTTCAGGTCGGAATTCTTGTCGAATTCCATCATCACCGTACTCGAAAACAAATCGTCGAAGCGCCAGAGATGGCGCAACGCCTTCACACTTTGGTGATCCGGGCTGAGAACCACTTCGAGGCGGGCCTCGGCGAAGACGTGGGGATGCACTTCGGCCGGTCCGACCATGGCAAATGTCGCCGCCATGGCCGAAGCCATCATGATTGCTTGCCGTTTCAGATGCATTCTCGGTCGCGATTCCATCGACTTCGGTAAATATCGAGAGTTACCAGAAAGGGGGCGAAAATGGGACCGCCAGGCGTCTGAAAGCTCATGCGCTGTCATTCGTCTTGAACCATTGCACCAGGAAGTCGACAAAAACGCGAACCTTGGCAGGCAAATAGCGCCGGTGCGGATAGACGGCGAAAATGCCGCTACCCGAAAGGATGCGGTCATCCAGCACAGTCACCAGCCGGCCGCTTTCGATGTCGGGAGCGGCGATGAAATCGGGCAGGATGGAAAATCCCAATCCAGCCACCGCGGCGGCCCTGGCGGCCATCGGACTGTTGACCTCGATCGGACCGGAGACCGAAACGGTTACCGTATCGCCACTGTCGCCCTTGAACGGCCAGTTGGTCAGCCAGCGGCCATTGGTGTCGATGATACAGGGCACGCGGCCAAGGTCCTGCGGCCGCACCGGCATGCCGTGCTTGGCGATCAGTTCGGGAGATGCGCAGAGCCGCACCGAAAACGGCGCCAGACGCCTCGCGATCAGCGAGGAGTTCTCCAGCCGCGAAATGCGCACAGCGAGATCGAAACCTTCCTCGACCAGATCGACGAAGCGGTCGTCGAGATGAATGTCGAGCACGATGTCGGGATGCTGCTTGGCGAAGTCGATCAGCGACTGGCCGATCGGTGCGTCAGCAAAAGTGCGCGGCGCCGACAGCTTGATCCTGCCGCGAACGTCGCCGGAGGATTCACGCACCGCATCGGCCAGGCTGTCGACCTCGCGGACGATTTCCGAGGCGCGGCGGTAATAGGTGTGGCCGGCCTCGGTCAGCGAGAACTGCCTGGTGGTGCGGTTGAGCAGCAATGCGCCGAGCTCGTCCTCCAGCTCGCGCACATATTTCGACAGCAGTGCCTTGGAGCGGCCGATCTTGCGCGCCGCTGCCGAAAAACCTTCGGCCTCGACAACGTCGATAAAGGCGCGCATGCGGGTCAGCGTATCCATGTCATGCGCTCCCTTGGTGGGCTGAAAGGATGCGCGCGGCAAGCGCCAGCAGCTGCCGGTCGCTGTTCTCAGGTCCAAGCAGCGACAGGCCGAATGGCGCACCCTTAGCCTTGCCCAGCGGCAGGGTGATCTGCGGAAAGCCGGACAGGCCGGAAAGGCACAGCAGCCTTAGCGCGCGTTCGCGGTAGGTCTGCAAATCGTCGAAGGAATCGGCCTTGAGCGGGGCGGCACTTGGAGCGGTCGGCAGCACGAGGACGCGGTCCTCGCCAAGCAGGTCGGCAAGCTCAAGACGAAACGAAACGCGACGTTTCGTTTCACGTTGTGCGGTTGCGGCATCGATGGTCGCGCCATGCTCGAAACGCTCCTTGACGCCGGGGCCGAGCATCCGGTCACCCTGCGAGATCCAGGCACCATGATTTTGCCAGGCCTCGTACCCCTGCAGCTTGCGGAAGCACCAATAGAGATCATCGGTGGAACGCGACAGCGGGGCAACGGTGCGCGGCGCGCCCAGCACCGAAGCGACAGTGCGGACCATGGCGCGATATTCGTCGGCCTGCAGCGGGCCGAGCACGAGGCCGTCCAGCGCGTCGAGGGCGAGGGCCCGTGCCAAGTCGCGGCGGTGCCGATCGTCGTCGAGCAGCACCGTGCCGACCTTTTCGTAGGTGGCCATGTCCCTGGCGAACCAGCCGAACGTGTCCAGTGAAGGGGCCAGCGGCATGGCGCCTTCAAGCGAAATGCGGCCATGCGTGGTCCTCAGGCCGATCAAGCCGCAAAAGCTCGCCGGCGCGCGGATCGAGCCGCCGGTGTCGGATCCGATGGCGATGTCGGCCAGCCCGCCGGCGACCGCGGCGGCGGAACCGGAGGACGAGCCGCCGGTGATGCGGTCCGGCGCTGCCGGGTTGACCGGCGACGGAAAATGCGCGTTCAGCCCCATCAGGGAGAAGGCCAATTCGTCGGTCTGCGTCTTGCCGACGAAGCGCGCGCCCAAATCAAGCAGCGCCTGGACGGCCGACGCTGTCGCCGAGGCGGGTGAAGCCTCCTGGTATTTCTGCGGATTGCCGCAGCCGGTGCGGTAGCCGGCCACGTCGTAAATATCCTTGACGGCCAGCCGCAGGCCGGCAAGCGGGCCGGATTGCGCATTGGACACAGGGACATCGTCAAGGTCGAGAAAAGCGTTCAGAGGGCCGCGAGTGCCTGTCATGCGTTCGATATCCGGATACAGTTGTTGCAACATTGTTCGACGCCAAGAATTTTACAACCTGGCGTACGATTTTTATTGATTGTGAAATGCTTCGACCTTATATCGCGCTTGCCCAAAGTCGCACGTGCCTGTGGGTGTCCGCCGATCCTCAAAATGGTGAGGGAATATCGGTAAGGTAACTGGAGCTAACCCCTCCAGTCGGTTTAGCGGCCAACTGCCAGACCGAGGACACCTTGAAGCAACGACGGTGCGGGCCTTTCTGGTGTTCTGCCGGTCGTCCAAAGACCGGGGTTACTGAAGAGGCACACCTTCATTTCCGGCAGTGCGGAACGGGTTCTCCCAATCCAAGCCAAGGCAGACAAAGCGAACCGAGGCCGGGCAAGGCCAAGGTTCACCGCCGCGAGACGGCGCTTCATGGTTCCGGGGTCTCCACCGGCTGGTTCCATGGATGTGACGTCCCGCCTTTGTGTTCGCGAGGTCGATGACCCGCGTCCCGCAGCCTTTGTGCGCGCCGAAAGGCGCTGATGGAGAGACCCCGATGGCTACCCAGCGCATCCTTGACTTCCTCGCCAGCCGACGTCCGAACGGCCCCTGCCTCGTCGTCGATCTCGACGTCGTGCGCGACAATTTCCGCGCTTTCGAGAAGGCGCTTCCCGATTCGAAAATCTACTATGCGGTGAAAGCAAACCCGGCGCCGGAAATCCTGCGCCTGCTTGCTGCGATGGGCTCGTCCTTCGACACCGCTTCCGTTGCCGAGGTCGAGATGGCGATGGACGCCGGTGCGCCGGCGGACCGCATCTCCTTCGGAAACACCATCAAGAAGGAGCGCGACATCCAGCGCGCCTATCAGCTCGGCATCCGGCTGTTCGCGGTGGACTGCGTCGAGGAGGTCGAGAAGATCGCCCGCGTTGCACCCGGCGCCCGTGTGTTCTGCCGCGTGCTGACCGACGGCGAAGGCGCCGAATGGCCGCTGTCGCGCAAGTTCGGCTGCGTGCCGGCGATGGCGGTCGACGTGCTTCGCCATGCCAGGACGCTCGGCCTCGACGCCTATGGCGTGTCGTTCCATGTCGGCTCGCAGCAGACCGACCTGACCGCCTGGGACCGCGCCCTCGGCGACGCCAAAAAGGTGTTTGCCACTCTCGCCGACGAAGGCATCGTCCTGAAGATGGTCAATATGGGCGGCGGCTTCCCGACCCGTTACCTCAGGGATGTGCCGGTGGCGCAGGCCTATGGCCAGGCGATCTTCTCGGCGTTGCGCAAGCATTTCGGCAACGCGATTCCCGAGACAATCATCGAACCGGGCCGCGGCATGGTCGGCAATGCCGGCGTCATCAAGTCGGAAGTCGTGCTGATCTCGAAGAAGGCCGACAACGACAATGTGCGCTGGGTGTTCCTCGACATCGGCAAGTTCGGCGGTCTCGCCGAGACGATGGACGAGGCGATCCGCTACCCGATCGTGACCGCGCATGACGGCACCGAAACTGCGCCGTGCGTGCTCGCCGGGCCGACCTGCGATTCGGCCGACGTGATGTACGAGAAGACGCCGTATCCGCTGCCCTTGTCGCTGACCATCGGCGACGAGGTGCTGATCGAGGGCACCGGCGCCTACACGACGACCTACGCCTCGGTCGCCTTCAACGGCTTCGAGCCTCTCCGATCCTACGTGATCTGACGGTTCGAAAGAACCGCTCAGATCATCCCAGGTGGGCGCCTGTCGCCCGCCCGGGCTCGCCTGTGGAACAGATCTCCGCTCGCCAGGGATTGCGGAAATGGACGTTGTAAATTTCATTGTTGAGGGCGCCGCGGGAATCTCCCCCCTCGAGGGGGAGATGGCCGGCAGGCCAGAGGGGGTCGGTCCGGCTGACGCGACCTCTCTTGGACCGCACGGCGTCGGCGCTTCACGCGCGGCGACCCCCTCTGTCGCCTTCGGCGACATCTCCCCCTCGAGGGGGGAGATTGCCGACGCATTTGCCATCACCGCCGAAGCCGCTGCCGACGTCCTGGCGCGCGAGGCTTTGCTCGATCGCGCCATGGGGCCGAAGCGCCGGAAAAAATCATCGGAAAAGCTGCGGCGCGGCCGCCGGCCTTCGGAAGGCCTGGCCTTTGTCGCGCGCGATGCGTCGGGCGCCGTCACCGGCACCGTGCGGCTTTGGGATGTGGTGCTGGGCGAGGGCGGTCAGGCAGCGCTTCTGCTTGGCCCGCTCGCCGTCGATCCGGCAATCAAGAATGCCGGCATCGGCTCGGCGCTGATGCGCCATGCAATCGCTGAAGCCGCGCGCCTCGGCCATGCGGCGATCCTCTTGGTCGGCGATGCGCCCTATTACGAGCGTTTCGGGTTTTCGGCCGAAAAAACCGGCTCGCTTGCCATGCCCGGACCTTACGAACGGCACCGCTTGCTGGCGCTGGAATTGGCGGAAGGCGCGCTCGCCGGCGTGCAGGGCACGTTGAAAGCGGCGGGGCGCAAGCTGAAGGCACAGCGGCTGCCGCTCGCGGCCTGACGAAAGAAGCCGCCGCCCATCGGGCGGCGTCTTTTTTCATCCCGGATTGGTTGAATCAGCCGATCAGCTGGCTCAGCGTCATGGCGACGCTCATGTCGCCTTCGACCTTTATCTTGCCGGACATGAACGCCATGGTCGGGTTGAGATCGCCTGCAATCAGCGACTCCAGATCGTCGAGCGAAAGCTTTATGGTGCAGTCGGCGGGCGCGTCGGTGGTCGAGACATCAGCGCCGTCGATGACGATGACACCGTCGCCGCCGGTATCGAATTTCACCGAACGATCGAACCCAGCACTCGCCACGCGCGCGCTGATCTTGTCGGCAATTTCCTGAACGCCCATGGCCGTTCTCCTCGTCTCGTTGCGTTTGTCGCACCCATTGGCACTTCGGTCTGGGGCACTTCGATTCTGGCCGAAGTCGCCGTCTTGCGCATTTCGCGATCACGGTCGCTGGCGCATTTAGCTTCGGGTTGACGTTTACGTCAACGCGGTTCTCCGAGATGAGGATGGTTTTATCGCCGCAGCGAAGCTGGGTTGTCCATAAGAGGCAGCCGAGAGAGGGGATGGCGGTCCCATCGCATTTAGCTGGACACTGCCGGCAAATGACCGCTACCATCGCCATGTGGATCTGAACCAGATTTCAGCTGGGCCAGATTTCACCTGGTGATCGAGTGCTCGAAGAACCGAACAGAAATCCCGGATCCCATCGTTATGGGAAGCCGAGCTTGTGGTGGCCACCACCGCTGGGTTGATGGCCTGCGGGCCCGATGCAAGCTGAAACTTAAATTTCGTGTTCAGAGAGACACCGTCATGAATACCATGCTTTCCGTGGAAGCCCGGGAGACCGCGCTTGCCGTGACTTTCTCGTCAGGCGAAACCGTCTGCTATCCGTGGCTCTGGCTAAAGGATAATGCGCCATCGGCGTTTCACCCGCAGACCGAAGAGCGAATATTCGACCTGACCAGCGTAGACCCCTCACTCAGACCCGTCAGCGTGCGGGACAGGGGCGGCGCCGTGAGCATTGTCTGGCCGAACGACGACGCTGAGGAGGAATTCCCGAGCCGGTTCTTCGAATCCTACCGTCCGGGCAGAAAGCGGGACGATCCGGCTGACATCGCCCCGAAACTCTGGGACGGCTCGCTCGATCTTGAAACCATACCGCGTCACTCCGCCGGAGACATCTTGCAAAGCGATGCCGATCTGCTCTCCTGGCTGAAGGCAGCGGCTGCATACGGGCTCTCCATCGTCGATGGGCTTGACGATGATCCCGACGCTGGGCGGCGTGCGGCCGAGCGGATAGGATTCCTGCGCCAGACAAACTTCGGCACCATGTTCGAGGTCGTGTCGATGCCAAACCCGAACAATCTGGCCTATACGCCGGTCGCCCTGCCGTTACACACCGATCTCGCCAACCAGGAGGTGCCGCCCGGCTATCAATTCCTGCATTGCCTCGCCAACGAAGCTGAAGGCGGTGGATCGGTCTTTGCCGACGGGTTTGCGGTCGTGGCCGCGTTAGAGGCGGAAGATCCGGAAGCCTACCGTCTCTTGTGCGAGGTCGAGATACCCTATCGTTTTCACGACGAAAACTACGATCTGCGCGGTCGGTTTCCTGTGATCGTAACTCGACGCGATGGAGAAGTGACAGAGTTGCGGTTCAACGCCCATCTTGTCGATGTCATCGACCTTCCCTCCGACATATGCGCGCCCTTTTATGCGGCTTATCGCAAGCTGATGATGATGATCCGCGGCTCGCGTTTTCAATTAGCCTACCGCCTCAAGGCCGGCGAAATGGGGGTCTTCGACAATCGCCGGGTGCTGCACGGCCGCCAATCGTTCAACCCAAACACCGGGCAACGACATTTGCGCGGATGCTATGTCGATCGGGGTGAGTTTCAGAGTCGTATTCGCGTCCTCTCCCGATAGCGGCACGACGATGATCGCGGATGCGCGGTCAGTGGCGGTCGGTACCCAAGTCTGGAACTCTGACGGACGCTCCTCCGGTTGTTGCCCGAAAGCGGGCGACAATCAGGGCAGTTACACGGTTTGCCTCATTCAAACAGACGAGGACAGTGGCCAAGCCTGTCCCTAGCGTGGACTCGGCCTCATGCGCTCAGGGTGGTGTGAACGGGACCATGACAGCAGATTCAAGAGCGGTCATCTCACGCGGCGACCGCGTCAGGGGAGGTAGGATGAACCCGTATCCGGCAGGCGAGGATCAAGACCCCATGATGGCGCTACAAGAGGGGGATGTTCAGTCATGAGAATCAAAAGTCTGATCAAGCGTGCCGAAAAGGTGGACAGAGCATTCAAGGAGCTCGAAGCCGATTTGGCGGATGCGTTCGATGAGTGTCTCAAGCTAGACGACCAATCGCCGTTGAATGACGTCCCGGATGAGAATCTCGCAGCAAAGAATGACAACTCTCAGCCGGAGGACGATGCGGACACTCCCGAGATCGCATTACGGCTGACTTCCCATGCACAAACCCGACTGGCTGCGTTAAATGCCGTTGATGGGCTCTTTGACGATGCGCGGGAGTATCTGGAGGAGATCAACACGAAACTGTCGGAGATCGCGACCTCGCATCATCTGACAGGCGAATTCCTGAAGCTGCTTCACGGGGACATTCTTCGCGCCAACGAACTGGAACTGGCAAATGTCAGCCTGACCACGCAGCAAAGAGTGCTATCGGAGCAGCTCCACGACGCGACCAGAAAACAGCGCGAGCGTGAAAGCGCTGTCGAGGTGCTGCAGCAGCGCGAGATAAGCCTGGTGGAGGACAAGGAGGCACTTCGCGGTGCGCTGGCTGCAGCAAGGCTGGAACTCGTCGTGGCAGGCAATGCGAGCGCAGAACGCGAAGCGGAGTTCGGCGACCTCGTAAAAACGCTTTCGGCCAGAACGGCTGAGGCCAACAGATGCGCACGCGAGAACGACATACTAAGGGAAAAACATGTCAGCCTGTCGATCGATCTCGACAAGGCGCTGAAACGGGAAGCTGAGGCGCGGCACAGGCTGGATGAACTCTCGACGATTCATGCCAGTGATGCGACGCGACTTTCGGAACTGCTGGCTGCGCTTGGCAAGAGCGAGAAAGAGGAGATGCGGCTGCAGAAATCGCTCGATATCGCGCAAGCGAAGCTGTCGGAAATGACAGAAGCTGTCCGTATCATGGAAAGCGACAGGGAAGCCGAGCGTGCGCGTAGTTTCACGGAGATCGGCGGCCTGCGTTCTGAAATTCGCAACCTCCAATCACGATTGGAAGTTGCCTCGAACGAGAACAGTCAAGCCGCCAGCGAGATCGCCAATCTCAAGGCTCAATGGAGCGACGCCGTGGCCGAAAAGCAAATTGCGGAGGAAAGATTGTCCGTTCTCAGAAAGGAGAACGAAGACGACAAGATGCACCTTTCGACCGTGAGCGCGAATTTTTCGCAGCTTTCCCTGCAGCAGGCATCCGAACAGATACAGCTCGATGTCCAGAGGCAGGAATGCGAGGATCTGCGAGCCGAAGTCGCCTTGCTCGATGCTCGGGTCAAGGAACTGTTGCCCTATGAGCGTCTCCACAAGGTCACAAACGCCAGACCGCACGAGAACGGCGTGGTCGAGATCACCGGTGTCGTGGCGGAGAAGGCCCGCGCCACAAGCAGGCGGCGCGTCCGGACGAGCCTGCGCGCTGCGTCCTAAAGCGCGAGTGGGCTGCGCCGTCATGTGCTCATCCAACTGGACACACCGGCACGGCCTAATGCTCGATCGGTCCTTTCGGCATGACGATCGCCGTGCCGGCGGTTGTCGGACGCTCGATCATGCGGCGGACGCGGGGCGGCTCGTCGCCGCTGTGCAGTGCCCGTACGCGCTCGCCGACAACGGCGTCGGCATGGGTGGCCCGCTTGTTGTGGCGGATGTATTCGAGCCATGTCGGCGTGTGATAGTGCTCGATCCATATTGCGGGATTTTCGAGATCGCGCGCCAGCGTCCAGTTGCGGGCGCCGTCACGGCGGCGAATACGGCCGCGTTCGGCCATGGTGGCCAGGAATTCCGGCACGTCCTCCTCGCGGATAATGTATTCGATCATGATGGCGATGGGGCCGCTGCGCAGTTTTAGGTCGAGCGCAAGGTGCGGCTCCTTGAAACGGTTGGTGGGATCGAGGTTGAGCACCGCCTGCTGCGGCAACGGCAGCAAGAGGCCGATTGCGCCGCCCGCCAGCATCGCGACCGCCGCCGCGACCAGCGCGAATTCGGCGCCATGCGCATCGGCGACAACACCCCAAATCCAGCTGCCGAGCGCGATGCCGCCGAAGGTCGCGGTCTGATAGACCGAGAGCACCCGGCCGACGACCCAGCGCGGCGTCGACATCTGCACCGTGACGTTGAAATGCGACAGCGCGATCACCCAGCAGGCGCCGCCGATGAGCAGCCCGAGCGACGTCTGCCAGGCGTGGTCGCTGACGGCGGCGTTGAAGGCGCAAAGCGCGAAGCCGGCGAATGCCATGCGCACCATCGTCTCGCTGGACAGGATCTGCCTCAGCCGGACGCTGATCAGCGCGCCGCCGACGGCGCCGATGCCGAACGCACCGAGCATGATGCCGTAGGTCAAGGCGTCGCCCTTGACGACATCGCGCGCCACCAGCGGCAGCAGCGCCAGAACCGCGCCGGCGCTGAAGCCGAAAGCCGCACCCCTGACCAGCACCTTGCCGATATTGGGCGACATGGCGACGTAGCGCAGGCCGGCCCCCATCGCCGCCCCCAGCGTCTCGCGCGGCAGTGTCGAGGCTGGCAAATCCGGCTTCCAGCGGGCAAGCACGATGAGGAGCCCGACATAACTCAAAGCGTTGGCGGCAAAAGCCGCCGCAGCACCTGCGGCGGCAACGATGATGCCGCCGATCGCCGGGCCGACGCTGCGCGTCAGGTTGAAGCCCAAGGAGTTGAGCGCGACGGCCGCCGGCAGCTTGGCGCGCGGCACCATGTCGCCGACAGAAGCCTGCCATGACGGGTTGTAAAGCGCCGTGCCGCTGTTGATCAGGAAGGCGAAGGCGAGCAGCGTCCACGGCGTTATCAAGCCAAGATAGGTGAACACGGTCAGCAGAACCGAGACGACCAGCATGAAGATCTGGGCAATCAGCATGACCTTGCGCCGGTTGAAGCTGTCGGCGATCGCACCGGCAACGAGCGCAAACAGCATGATCGGCAAGGTCGTCGAGGCCTGGACCAGTGCGACCTGATAGGACGAGGTGGCGATCGTGGTCATCATCCATGCGGCGCCGACGCCCTGGATCAAGCCACCGAAATTCGAAACCAGACTGGCGGACCATACGGCGCGAAAAATACCGTGCCGGAACGGCGCCAGCGCCGAGACGCGTTCGCTGTCCGGCTCGTCGTCGATCATGGATGCTTCCCCGACTTCAAATGCTGCGTTCTTCCAGAATCGGTGCCCTCATGCCGTCCCCTAGAATTAGAGCATGACTTCGCAAAGGGCGAACGCCTTTTCAAAGAAGATCATGGTCCAACAACAGGATAGCGGACGCCGGAACAAGTCAGCGGCCATCCTTGCAGCCGCGTGAGGCGCTTCGGTGAGGTGGCCGACTTTCCGCCCGCCGCGCCCGCTGCCTGCTAGGCGAATGAAACCCATAAAACGCGAACGGCTGGGAAGCGGACTGGCGGCTTCAGGAATTTGTCTTCGATTGCAGGCATCGGCCTGTGCGAGCATCGCTTCGAGCAACTTCTCAGCGGACTCGGCAACGGAAGCCGTCTGCTTGGACGGAAAAAACTTAGCGACTTGACGAAGTTTTCGTTGCGCCGCCAGCAAATTGGACGATAGTTAGCGACATGGCTAAGCATGATCCTGATCTATCGCTGCTCTTCCACGCTCTGGCCGATCCGACCCGTCGGTCGATCCTGACTCGACTCGCCGAAAGGCCTGCGCGGGTGACGGATCTGGCTGGGCCCACGGGACTACGTCTGCCCACGGTGATGCGGCACCTTTCCGTGCTGGAGGAGGCAGGGTTGATCTCCACCTCCAAGGACGGGCGGATACGCACCTGCGCTATCGTGCCCGAGGCTCTGGACCCAGTGCGGACATGGCTCGATGAACAGCGGGCCATCTGGGAAGCTCGGCTCGACCGGTTGGACGCATTTGTGATGAATGTGATGAAGGAGCGCGCAGAATGACACAGAATCTCGCTACAAACGATGCGACCCGTCCCGTGCCTGATGATAGGAAGGGCCGCTTTGCGACGCTCACCTTCGAACGGGACGTGGCCGCGCCATTGGCCGTGTTGTGGGAGGCATGGACGGCCCCGGCCGCACGGGCGATCTGGGCTGCGCCATCGCCCTCGGTCACCGTGGAGTTCCTGGAGGCCGACACCAGGGTGGGTGGGCGCGAGGTCTCGCTCTGCAAGGTAGAGGGCCAGCCTGACATCCGGTGCGAGAATGGCTGGCTTGCGCTGAAGCCAGCGGTGTGCAGCGTGAACTACGAGGTGATCTCGTGCGAAGGCGTGACGCAATCAGCAGCGCTGGTGACGGCAAATCTTTCAGGCACGCACGAGCGCAGCCGGCTGGTCGTGACGGTGCAGCTTTCCTCGCTGGCGCAGGACATGGAGGCAGGCTATCGGGAAGGCTTCGGCGCCGGCCTGGACAACCTCGCGGGCGCAGCTGAACGGACTATGGTGCTGCAGCGCGTGATTCAGGCGCCGCGATCCGTCGTGTGGGGCGCCTGGATGAACTCTGAAACGCTGCCGCAATGGTGGGGGCCGGAAGGCTTCTCCTGTCGGACCAAGAGGATCGACTTGCGAACGGGCGGCGAATGGGTATTCGACATGATCGCGCCTGACGGCACGGTCTTCCCCAACCACCATCTCTATGTCGATGTCCGGCCCGAGGAGAGGATCGGCTATACGCTGCATTGGGGCGAGAACGGGCCGAAACATGCCGACGCCTGGGCCTCGTTCGAGGATCAGGACGGGGCAACGAAGGTAACGCTGGGCATGGTATTCAGCACGGCTGCCGAGTTCCAGGAGGCGAAGGGTTTCGGTGCCGTGGAACTGGGACTGCAAACTCTGGGCAAACTGGAACGCTTCGTCGCATCCCGCTGAATGCTGCGACTTCCCGTCGGCCCGAATTAGGGCTTGTGGATGAGGTCCTCATCCATGTCGCGCCCGTCCTCATCGGCGTCGGCATCCGCCTCTTCAGTCAGAAGGGCATGGAGCCGGTCAGGCTGGAGAAGACCGAGGTCTCGGAAGCGGGGCAGATCACCAACATGCGCTTCCGCTTCGCGGGATAGAGCCGAGAATTCACAAAGGGATACACGAAGAGGAGGGTTCCATGAGAAAACTGATCATATGGGACATGGTGACCGTCGACGGCTTCTTCGAAGGTCCGGACGGGGACATCAGTTGGTTCGTCTTCGAAGAAGAACTCGAGAACTACATTCGTGAGACCCAGGAAAAGGCCGACACGCTGATCTTCGGACGCGTGACCTACGAGCTCATGGCAGCCTATTGGCCGTCCGAGCAAGGCTGGATCGCGGACTTCATGAACAAGATCGAGAAGGTGGTCTTCTCGCGCACGCTGAAAAGCGCCGACTGGAACAACACGAAGGTCTTCAACGGCAATGTCGCGGAAGAAGTCTCCAAGCTGAAGACCAGGGACGGCGGAGACATCTTCGTGTTCGGCAGCGCCGCCTCACGGCGACCCTGATGGAGCACGGCCTGGTCGACGAGTATCACCTCGGGATCAACCCCGTCATTCTCGGGAGAGGCACGCCGCTCTTCAAGGGCGGCCCGAACCGGATACCCCTGAAGCATCTGGAGACGAGGACGCTCAAGTCAGGTGTTGTCATTCTCCATTACGCGCCGGAGAGCAGACAATGACGGTCGATCCGCTCTCTCCCGTCAACTAGGCTTGTCGAAATGGGAGAGCCGGGGAAGCGGCGCGCTCCGGACTGTTTGGACCGGGGACATCGCGAACAGGTGTGCGAGGACATCGCGAACAGTTTCCCATCTTATCGTTGGCTTACGTTGAGGTCGA
>NZ_JAMYLQ010000033.1:0-70000 GCF_040318115.1 Mesorhizobium sp. M1312
ATCCATTACACCCAAGGCTGCCTCCAAAAGCAGTCTTGAATCATGCTACGGTCAAAAAGGGAATCCTAAGAGTCCACACCACCTAGGGGTGTTGCCTGTCATCCTGTGGTTCTGGTCAGGCCGAATCGAGGCTTTCTACGCCTTGCGCTTCAGCACCGGGCCTTCCGTTTCGGCACCGGCTTTGCGGGCCGCCTGTTCGAGCATCGAGGCGTCTTCGCCGAAAGTGCGGGTGGCGCGCGCGGCTGCCTCGATCAGCGGATTTTTCATGCGCTGGAGAAAGGCCGCGTCGACGCGCGTGCTCGGGCCGGACAACGTCAACGCGCCGAGCAAGGTAGGCCCCGGCCCGAACACCGGTGCCGAGACGCCCGCAGTCTCGGGGTCGCGATCGCCGACCGACAAACAATAATAGGTTTTGCGGATCGTTTCGTAAGGCTCGCCCTGTTGAGCGGAAAACGCCGCAAGCACGCGGCCGCCCGAGCCGGCCAGCAAGGGCAGCACGTCGCCTTCCCGTATGGTGTAGCGGATGGGATGCTTGGACTCGACACGGTAGAGGCAGGTGCGCACGTCGCCCGAGCGGACATAGAAAGCGACGCTTTCCCAACTTCGCTCGGCCAGATCGCGCATGATCGGCAGCAGGATGTCGATCGCCACGACCGAACGCTGGTATAGGGCACCCAGCCGGAAGGTGGCAGGGCCGACACGGTAGCGGCCGTCGTCGAGACGCTCCAGCAACTGCCCGCGCAACAACGAGTTCGCCAGCCTCAGGATCGTGCTCTTGTAGAGGCCGGTCCGCGCCGCGATTTCGGCCAGGCTGAGCGACCGGTCGGAGGTAGCGAAAGCATCGAGGATGGCGATCGCACGGTCGAGCGCGGCAACGCCGTTGGTCGACGCAGGCTTGGATTGTGTTACGGTCATCTGCTTGACCACGTCGCTCCGTTCCCAGTTGGACAGAAGGGTCGATCGGAACAACTATGCCGCGTGCAGACAGTTCTGTCCAGTAGAATGCTGTTCCTGTTGACAGAACGAGACAAAGGCTGCATGAATTTTTATCGAGCGGGTCTGAATTCAGGCTACGTTGCTGGCAGGCACCGGAGGAGGTGTCGTGATTGGAGGAATCCCATGCTGAACAGACGCAGATTTTTAATGAGCACCGCCGCTGCCGGCGCCGCCGGTTTCGCAGCGTTGCATCTCTCGCCGGCTTTTGCGCAGGATGCGCCGCAGATCCAGATCTTCGTGCCGGCAGCGCCCGGCGGCGGCTGGGACCAGACGGCGCGCACGATGGACCAGGTGCTGCGCAGTGAGAAGCTGATCTCCGGGTCGCAGATCACCAATGTCGGCGGCGCTGGCGGCACAGTCGGCCTGCCGCAATTCATCAGCCAGTGGAACGGCAAGGGCAATTCGCTGATGGTTGCCGGCATGGTCATGGTTGGCGCCATTATCGCCAACAAATCGGCCAATAATCTCACCGAAGTCACGCCGATCGCCCGCCTCACCGGCGAATTCGAGGCGCTTGTGGTGCCGGCGGCCTCGCCGTTCAAGACCGCAGCGGATTTCGTCGCCGCCCTCAAAGCTGACCCGACCAAGGTTCCGGTGGCTGGCGGTTCGGCCGGCGGCTCGGACCACATATTGTTCGGCCTTATCGCGAAGACGGCCGGTGTTCCGGCAGCCAACCTCTCCTACGTGCCGTTCGCCGGTGGCGGCGAGGCGCTGTCGGCGCTTCTCGGCAACCAGGTCGCAGCCGGCATCTCCGGCTATGGCGAGTTCTCCGAACAGGTGAAGGCCGGTGCACTTCGGCTGCTCGCCATTTCCGCGGACAAGCGCCAGGAAGGCATCGACGCACCGACGCTGAAGGAAGCCGGCATCGATGTCGAACTGTTCAACTGGCGCGGCGTTTTCGCACCGCCGGGCGTTTCCGACGCCGACAAGACGGCGATGGTCACGCTGGTCGAGACCATGGCCAAAAGCGATGCCTGGGCCACCGAATGCAAAAACCGCAACTGGACGCAAATCCTGCTCACCGGCGACGACTATGCGAAATTTCTCGCCGAGGACACGGCCCGGATCGCAGCCATCCTCAAGGACCTCGGCCTTGCCTGATGTCCTCGGAGAGGGCGGTCTGCACTGCCTCTTTCCGATGTTCGCCAGTCGCATGGACATACGATCCAGCGCGAGTGAAACTGCGGTGAGGTCGGCTGTGGGAGACCGGCTATCCAGGGAGGACGATCATGAGCACCAGCGACCCGCAGGCGGCGCGGCCGCGCCTTGCCGTGCCCGAATTGCTGATCGGCATCGGGCTTCTCGCTTGCGCCGGCGCGGTAGCCTGGCAGACGTTGTCGATTCCGGTGTCGCCGCTCTACTCCAAGGTCGGCCCGACCGTCTTTCCCTACATCACCATGGTCGGCATGACGGTCCTGTCCCTGTTGCTGATCGTCGCCGCCCTGCGGGGCGGCTGGCAACCGGAAGAAGAAAAGGAAACGCCGACCGACTGGAAGGCGATGGGCATCGTCGCCGTCGGACTGGTCGCGAACCTTGTGCTGATCCAGCCGCTTGGCTTCACCGCAGCCTCGGTGATCATGTTCGTTCTCATCTGCCACGGGTTCGGCAGCAGACATCCGCTGCGAGACGTGCTGCTCGGCCTGATCCTGGCGCTTGCCGCCTATTTCGGCTTCGCCAGGGCGCTCGGCGTCAATATCGGCGCCGGCTTCATCGAGAACCAGCTGAACACGGGTCTCGATGCGATTATCCGTATGTTGAGAGGCTGAAGCCATGGAAACGCTCAGCCATCTCGCCCACGGATTTTCGGTCGCTTTTACGCCGGTCAATCTCATGTGGTGCCTGCTCGGCACGACACTGGGGACCGCGATCGGCGTGCTGCCCGGCCTCGGACCGGCGCTGACCATCGCCCTGCTTTTGCCGATCACCTATCAGGTGGCGCCGGAAGCATCCTTCATCCTGTTTGCCGGTATCTATTACGGCGCCATGTATGGCGGTTCGACGACATCGATCCTGCTAAACACGCCGGGCGAAAGTGCGACCATCGTCACTGCGCTGGAGGGCAACAGGATGGCCCGTTCCGGCCGCGGCGGCGCGGCACTTGCCACCTCGGCGATCGGCTCCTTCGTCGCCGGCACACTCGGCACGCTGGGCGTCGCTTTCCTGGCTCCGGTCGTGGTCAAATTCGCGCTGTCTTTCGGCCCGGCCGAATATTTTTCGCTGATGGTGCTGGCCTTCATTACGGTTTCGGCGGTGCTCGGCTCGTCGTCGGTGCGTGGCCTGACCAGCCTGTTCATCGGCTTCGTCATCGGCATGATCGGCGTCGACCTGCAGACCGGGCAGCCGCGCTTCACCTTCGGCATGAGCCAATTGCTCGACGGCGTCGACGTGATCGTCGTCGCCGTCGGCCTCTTTGCGGTCGGCGAGACGTTCTACATGGCCTCGCGCCGCTATGCCGGCAAGGACGAGATCGTGCCGCTGAAGGGCTCGCTGTACATGACGGCGGCCGAATGGGCACGCTCGTGGAAGGCTTGGCTGCGCGGCGCCCTGCTCGGCTTCCCGATCGGCGCCCTGCCGGCCGGCGGCGCCGAAATCCCGACCTTCCTGTCCTATGCGATCGAGAAGAAGCTCTCCAAACACAAGGAGGAGTTCGGCACGGTCGGCGCTATCGAAGGCGTTGCCGGACCGGAAGCCGCCAACAACGCATCGGCCGCCGGCGTGCTGGTGCCGATGCTGACGCTTGGCCTGCCGACCTCGGCGACGGCCGCGATCATGCTGTCGGCCTTCCAGAGCTATGGCATCAATCCCGGGCCGATGCTGTTCATGACGCAGGCCAATCTGGTCTGGGGGCTGATCGCCAGCCTGTTTATCGCCAATATCATCCTCGTTATCCTCAACCTGCCGCTGATCGGGTTGTGGGTGCGGCTGCTGAAAATCCCGGCGCCGCAGCTCTATGCCGGCATCCTGGTGTTCGCCACGGTCGGCACCTACGGTATTTCGCAATCGCCGACCGACCTCGTGATCCTCTATCTGCTCGGCGGGGGCGGATTCCTGATGCGGCGCTTCGATTTCCCGACGGCGCCGGTCATCATCGGCATGATCCTCTGGCCGCTTGCCGAAACGCAGTTCCGCCGGGCGATGACCATCTCGAACGGCGACTGGTCGGTGTTCTACAAGCATCCGCTGTCGCTGACGCTGCTGACGCTGGCGTTCATCGGGTTGATTGGGCCGCATATCTACGCTTTCATAGAACGCCGGCGCACGCGAGGACCGGAACACGTGCCGGGCGATGCCTGACCTTGTCTGGAACATCATGACCGATCTGCTGTCCGGTATCCGCATCCTCGACCTAACCAATGTCCTGGCTGGCCCTTATTGCGCCTATCAGCTGGCGCTGCTCGGGGCCGACGTGATCAAGGTCGAGGCGCCGCAGGGCGGCGATCTGGCGCGCCAGCTCGGCGGCTCGCCGGAACTCAACAGTGCCGGAATGGGCGCTTCGTTCCTGGCGCAGAACGCCGGCAAACGATCGGTGGTGCTCGATCTCAAGAAAGAGGCCGATCGCGAACGCTTCCTCGATCTGGTCGCCTCCGCCGACGCGCTGGTCGAGAATTTCCGCCCTGGCGTGATGGACCGGCTGGGGCTTGGCTATAAGAGGCTGAAAGAGGTCCGCCCCAGCCTCGTCTATTGCGCGATTTCTGGTTTTGGACAGACCGGGCCGATGCGCGACAATCCGGCCTACGACCAGATCATCCAGGGCCTGTCCGGCATCATGAGCATCACCGGCACGCCGGAGACGGCGCCGCTGCGTGTCGGCTATCCCGTCGCCGACACGCTGGGCGGGCTAGTCGGGGCGTTCGCGATCGCCGCCGCACTTGTGAAGCAGAAAACGACAGGCGAGGGCGCCTTCCTCGACGTGTCGATGCTCGAATGCACGCTTTCCGCGCTGGGCTGGCCGGTCTCCAACTATCTGACGGCTGACGTCGTGCCGCAGCCGATGGGCAATGAGAACATGACGGCTGCACCTTCCGGTACGTTTCGCACCGGCGACGGTCTGCTCAACATCGCCGCCAATAAGCAGGAGCAGTTCGTTACGCTCTGCCGGCTGATCGGACTGCCGGAGCTGGCGTCGGACCCGCGCTTTGCCGAGCGTGAGACGCGCAAGCGCAATCGCATCGCCTTGAAGGCACTGATCGAGGATGCCCTGGCGAACAGCTCGGCCGCGGCCTGGGAGGAGACGCTCAATCGCGCAGGCGTGCCGGCGGGCAGGGTGCTGACGATCCCGCAGGTGCTGGCCGAGCAGCAAGTGATCGAGCGCCACATGACCACCCGTTTCGATAGCATGCCGAACATCGACCGACCGCTGACCGTCGTGCGCGGCGGGTTCATAGTCGATGGTGCAGCGCCGTTGCCGACCAAGCCGCCGCCGGCGCTGGGCGAGCATATGGACGAGGTGTTTGCCAGTCTGACGCCGCGCGTCAAGAAAAAGGCGCAGGCATGAGCGACGCGAGAACATGAGCAACGTTGGGAAAAAAACCGGCCGCGAGCGCGGCGAGGAATGGTGGCAGACCGATGTCATCGAAATGCGCCCTGGCGTGATCCGGCTGCGCGGCTATGAGATCCAGGACCTGATCGGCCGCGTCAGCTTTCCGGCGATGATATGGCTGATGCTGCGCGGCGAACTGCCAGGTGAGGAGCAGGCGGCGCTGCTCGGCATCGCGCTCGGTGCCGCCGTCGACCACGGGCCGCAGGCGCCCTCGATCGCCATTGCCCGCATGGCGGCCACCTGCGGCGTCGGCATCAACAGCGCCATGGCTTCAGCCATCAATGTGCTCGGCGACGTGCATGGCGGCGCCGGCGAGCAGGCGCTTGCCTTCTACGGCGACATCGCCGCGGCACTGGACGCAGGCGTGACGCTTGCCGATGCCGTCGCGTCGCGCCTCGATCGCTTCTTCGCCGAGGAGAAATCCTATGTGCCGGGGCTCGGCCATCGCTTCCACCCCGTCGATCCGCGGGCGCCGCGCCTCATCGAGCTGACCCGCGATTTTGCCGCGCGCGGCATCGTCGGCGGACGTTTCGCCGACATCGCCGAGGCTGTTGAGGCCGAGATGGCGCGGCGTAAGGGCAAGAAGATCCCGCTCAACATCGACGGCGCCACCGCCGTCATCTATGGCGAGCTCGGCTTCCCGCCACCGCTGACACGCGGCCTTTTCGTGCTCTCGCGCTCGGTCGGCATATTGGCGCATGCGTGGGAGCAGTCGCAACAGAGCGACCGCAACAAGGGACCACTGCCGCGCGAATGGTTGTGGGCCTATACGGGCACGCCGGTGCGGCCTTTCCCTCAGGGAGACGGTGACTCCAAATGAGGACTTGGTTCAGGTTCGCCAGCGGGCGCTGGTTGGGGAACGGTTAAGTTCTTCAGCAGCGTTGAAAGATCGGGCTCGTCGATAAGCACTGCTGCGTCTGCCGGCGCCAGCCATGCCCGCTGCCGTCTTTTGGCTTCCTGCCAGTTGGCCAGCTCCTCCGTTACCGCCAGCAGGTAGACGGTAACGTCGACGCGGACGAAGCGGTTAGTCAGCCGCTTCCAGTAGGAATAGGTGCCGGCCGGCTGCTTCAGCGTCTTGCCGAGGACGCCGGCTTCCTCCTGCGCTTCGATGGTGGCTGCCTTGCGCCCACTCTTGCCCTTCATCGGCCAGCCCTTGGGCACGATAAAGCGCCTTGTCGATATCGAGGTGACCAGCATCACCTCGACGTCGCCGCGCTCACCCAGCCGAAAAGGAATCGCCGCGACCTGACGGATCCGCCCGCCCTTCCTCGCTTTGCGTACGGCCTTCTTGGTGGCTGCCATTCCCGACGATCCAATCAGGGCAGTGCCCAAGCACAAAGGCACGTTGCGAAATCAAAACCGCCTTGATGCTACTTCAAGCACATCTGCGTTCAAGCATATAGGTCGGCTAATAAATGAAAAGCGCCGGCTTTCTCAGCGGCAGGTGCTGATGAAGCGGCTGCCCGACCGCCGCAACTGGCAAGTAGGCCTCATCTGCTGCACATCAGGCCGTTGCGGCGCGACCTCGCGATCCTGGGCACGGAACTGCTGTTGCTGCTGCTGATACTGCTGCCGCCGCAATCTGTTCTCCAGCATCTGCAATTCGCCTTGAAGGACCAGCGCGTTGCGGTTGGCGGGAGTGACAATCTGCGCGGAGACAGCCGCGTCCGACAGCATCGCTGTTGCCAGCATTGCCGAGATGACGATCGTTAATAGGCGAAGCGGCGACATCCATTCATTCCCGCACGAAACAGAACCCTCCAATCAATATAGGGCGTTTGTCTGGTGACGCCATGATTAAAGCCTTGCCGATGCGGAATTGGCGGGTTGAGTTGCCGAACTCAAAGCCCGTCGACCCATGTGTGCTGGGCAAGGGGAAAAATCTCGAGATCAACGATAAGAAACTGGCGCGCATCCTGCAGTTCAGCATCTGCCAGGCCGTCGGTTGCCCGTGGCATTCAACGCGAAAATCACGCCGCTGCTCAAGGCCGCCACCATTTTGAAAATGCGGTTGCGATCGATACAGGCCAGCCGATCAGCTTTCCCATCTCATTGACCGGCTTCAGCGGCGCGCTCCTGAACCGCGGAACTCTCGGCCGATTGAGCGTTGTCCACCAGGATTATATTCAGTCCACTTCGCGCAGACGATATCCGACGCCGGTTTCGGTCGTGATGTAACGCGGCTGGTCGGGCGTTTTCTCGATCTTTTGCCTGAGCTGCCGCACATAGACCCTGAGATACTGCACGTCGGTCGAATCGCCCCAGACCTGCTTCAAAAGAAACCGGTGGGTGAGAACCTTGCCCGCGTGCTGCACGAGGATGCGCAGAATGTCGTACTCCTTCGGCGAGAGCTTTATCTCCCTGCCCTCGATCGTGACGATGCGCTTTACCAGATCGACCGCGAGATCGCCGGTGTGGAAGACCGGCTTCTCCCCTTGCTGCTGGAACTTGTGGCGGAGCGCCACGCGGATGCGCGCGACAAGCTCGTTCATGCCGAACGGCTTGGTGACATAGTCGTCGGCGCCGAGTTCAAGTGCCGAGACGATGCCGGCCTCGTCGGTGCGGCTGGAAAGGATGACCACGGGAACATCCAGGCCGTCGTCGCGCCATTTACGCAGCAAATCGTGGCCGCCCATGCCGGGCAGGCCGAGATCGAGCAGGATCAGGTCCGGCTTTTCCGTCTCCATCAATTCGATCGCCGTCTTGGCGTTCGGCGCCTCGCTGATCGCATAGCCCTGGCTGCCAAGGCCGACGCGGAGCAGCTTCCGGATCGGCGGTTCGTCATCGACTACCAATATCCTGACGTCCAGGTTCGTCATGGCAAGTCATCCATGTCGGGGTCGTCCACATGTTGGACTTCCGGCACCGGCATCTTGATCGTGAAAATCGCACCCGAGCGGTCGGTCCTGTTGGCCGCTGAAATCGTCCCGCCCATCGCCTCGATGAAGCCGCGGCAGATCGAGAGCCCGAGCCCGGTGCCGGCACGGACCTGGTCGCCCTTGCGCACCCGGTGGAACGTGTCGAAAATGCGCTCCAGATCCGCTGGCGGAATGCCCGGCCCCTCATCCATGATCTGCAGGATGACGGAACCATTGTCGGCCCAGCCCTGCAGGCGGATCGTCGAACCTGGCAGCGCATATTTAGCGGCATTGTCGAGGAGGTTGAACAGCGCTTGCTCGAACAGGACGGGGTCGAGCCTCAACATCGGCAGATCCGTGGGAATGTCCATTTCGGTCTTGTGTTCGCCGATGATTTTCCTGGCCCGATGCAAGGCGGTGCCGACAATGTCGCCGACATAGTGGAATGCGTAGTTCGGCTCCATCGCACCGGATTCGATCTTGGTCATGTCCAGCAGATTGGCGATGAAGCGGTTCAGTCGCTCCGATTCGTCAAGCACGGTCGACAGCAGCTCCGCCCGATCCGCTTCGGGAAGCGCTGGCGCAAATTCCCGCAAGGTGCCGGCGGCGCCCATTATGGCGGCAAGCGGCGTTTTCAGGTCATGGGAAATCGAGGTCAGCAGCGCCGAGCGCAGGCGGTCCGCCTCGGCCTCGAGCTTGGCCCGGTCGACGTCGGCAACAAGCTGGATGCGCTCGATGGCGACTGCCGCTTGATCGGCGAGCGCGTCGAGGAGGCGCTTCTGTTCGGGAGTCAGCAACGGGCCTTGCTTGTCGTTGTCGAGGCCGACGACGCCGACGGCGGTGCGCCCCGTCCGCAACGGCAGATACAGGCGTCTTGCTCCGGGCAGCGTGTCGGCGCCGCGGCCGCGGGGCGATCATGCTCCCAAGCCCAACGGGCGGCCGCGATGTCGGCCTCGGCCAGCGTGTCATCGGGTGGGTAGCCGGCCTTGACGGTGATCGAGCCGTTTTCCGGCAGCAGCAGCACCACGCGCAGCTTCAGCATCGAGGCAATCTGGAAGGCAGTCGCCCAGAGCACGTCGTCAAGCGTGCCAGCGCCGGCGAGCTTCTTCGAGAAGAGATAGATATCTTCCGTGGCGCGTGCCCGCGAGCGGGCAGCGACCGCCTGTCGCTGCACGCGCACTGTCAGATTGCTGGCAATGAACGCGACAACCAGGAAGACAGCCAGCGCAACGATGCTCTCCGGATCTTGGATCGTCAGCGTGTAACGTGGTTCCAGGAAGAAAAAGTTGAAGGCAATGGCGCTGATGAGACAGGCATACAAAGCCGGCCAGAGACCGCCGGTCACCGCCGAAGTAAGAACCCCGATGAGAAAGATGATCGCCAGATTGCGGACGTCGAGAAACTGGTGGAGAAGGACGGCGAAGGCGAGCGAGCCAACAACATAGGCCGTGGCCTTGAGATAGGGCCAGATCTCGAATTGCCACTGCTCGTCCGCCGCCTTGACGGTCCTCGACGTCGCCTCTGCGTTGCGTTCGTTTCCCGAAATGACATGGACGCTGATGTCGCCGGCATTGCGGATGAGATCATAAGTGAGCGAGCCTTCGATCAATTCCCGCCAGCGCGATCGGGTCGGCCTGCCGATCACGATATGGGTGAAGTTGTTTGCGGTCGCATGGCGAACGATGTCCTGCGCGACGTTCTGACCTGGAATGGTCGTCACCTCGGCGCCGAGCTGCTCGGCAAGGCGCAGCAGAGTCGCTAGCCGATCCTTGTCCTCCTCGGACATCCCGGCTGAACGAGGGGTATCGACATGAAGCGCCGTCCAGGGGGCGCGGAGCCGGTCGGCCAATCTCCGCGCGTAGCGGACACGGGCCGCCCCGCCCGGACGCGCATCGACGCAGACGAGAACCCTTTCCCCCGCCGCCCAGGGCCCGGGTATGGCGTGGGCCTGCATGTGGATCAGCAACTGCTCGTCGACGCGCTGGGCGGTGCGGCGGAGCGCCAGTTCCCTGAGCGCCGTCAGATTGCCCGGCGAGAAATAGTTCTCGATGGCGCGCTGGGCGGTGCTGGGGATATAGACCTTGCCTTCCTCGAGCCGCTTGATCAGGTCGTCGGGAGTGAGATCGATGATCTCGATGTCGTCGGCCTGGTCGATGATGGAGTCTGGAACCGTCTCGCGCACCCTGACGCGCGTGATCTGCGCCACGACATCGTTCAGGCTTTCGACATGCTGGATGTTGAGCGTCGTGTAGACGTCGATACCGTGCGTCAGGATTTCCTGAACGTCGAGATAGCGCTTGGGATGGCGGCTGCCCGGCGCGTTGGTATGGGCAAGCTCGTCGACGAGGACCAGCGCCGGACGCCGGGCAAGGATGGCATCGAGGTCCATTTCCTCGAGGATGCGCCCCTTGTAGTCGACCTGGCGGCGGGGGATCAGCTCATAGCCGTCGACCAGCACCTGGGTTTCCTTGCGGCCGTACGTCTCGACGACGCCGATCACCACGTCCACCCCGTCGGCCAATCTTGCACGGCCCGACATCAGCATTTCATAGGTCTTGCCGACACCGGGTGCCGCGCCCAGGAAAATCCGCAGACGACCGCGCGCCTCCCGCTCCGCATGATCAAGCAGCGCGTCGGGTGAGGGTCTGGTTTCGTTGCGGCTGTCGTCCGGCATCAGAATCGATCATGAATGGCGCCGGGGATGGTGTCGATCCCCGCCATTCATTGCTTGATGGCCTCGTCCATTGCCAGGTTGAGCGCCAGCACATTGACCACCGGCTCTCCCATGAAGCCAAGCTCGCGGTCCTCGACATGGCTGTCGACGAGGGATTTAACCCTGGCTTCATCAACGCCCCTGGCTCTGGCTACCCTGGCGACCTGGAAATAGGCAGCTTCGGGGCTGATATGCGGATCGAGGCCGCTGCCTGAAGTCGTGACCAGATCGATCGGCACCGGCTGGTCCGGATTTTCCGCTTTCAGCTTGTCGGCATCGCCCTTGATGCGGTCGATCAGCTTGGGGTTGGTCGGCCCGAGATTCGAACCGCTCGAAGCGGCGGCGTTGTAGCCGTCGCCGGCAGCCGAGGGGCGGCCATGGAAATAGCGCTCGCTAGCAAAAGCCTGGCCGATCAGTTCGGAGCCGACGATCTTGCCGTCCTTCTCGATCAGGCTGCCATTGGCCTGGTTGGGAAACAGGGCTTGGGCAATGCCGGTCATGCCGAGCGGATAGATCAGGCCGGTGAGGATGGTGAAGAATACGATCATAGTGATCGCGGGTCTGATTTGCTTGAGCATGGACTTAATTCCTTTATGCGAGGCCAAGCGCGGTGACGGCCATGTCGATCGCCTTGATGCCGACGAAGGGGGCAATGATGCCGCCGAGGCCGTAGACAAGAAGGTTGCGGCTGAGCAGCGCGCCCGCGCCGATCGCGCGATATTTGACGCCTCTCAGCGACAGCGGGATCAGCGCGATGATGATCAGCGCGTTGAAGATGATGGCCGAGAGAATGGCGCTCTGCGGCGTTGCCAGATGCATGATATTGAGCGCCTGCAGTGGACCTGATGTCTGCCCCGGCGCGATGTAGAAGACGGCGAATATGGCCGGGATGATGGCGAAGTACTTGGCCACGTCGTTGGCGATGGAGAAGGTCGTCAGCGAGCCGCGCGTCATCAGCAGCGCCTTGCCGATTTCTACGATCTCGATCAGCTTGGTCGGATCGCTGTCGAGGTCGACCATATTGCCGGCTTCGCGTGCGGCGACCGTGCCGGTATTCATGGCAACGCCGACATCGGCTTGCGCAAGGGCGGGCGCATCATTGGTGCCGTCGCCGCACATGGCGACGAGCTTGCCGTTGGCCTGTTCGTCGCGGATGAGCTTCAGCTTGTCCTCGGGCGTCGCCTGGGCAAGGAAATCGTCGACGCCGGCCTCCGCCGCGATCGCCGCCGCCGTCATCGGATTGTCGCCGGTGATCATCACCGTGCGGATTCCCATTTTGCGCAGTTCAGCGAAGCGTTCCCTGATGCCGCCTTTGACGATGTCCTTGAGTTGGACGACGCCGAGCAAGCGTCCGTCGCGCTCGACCGCCAGCGGCGTGCCGCCGGATTTGGCGACGTCGTCGGCGATCGCCTGCAGATCGCGGACGGTGTCGCTGCTGGGGCGCGTACCATGCGTGGCGACGGTCGAACGATTGACGTGCGCGAGCACCGAATCGACCGCGCCCTTGCGCACCGAAGAGCCATCGATGTCGACGCCGCTCATGCGGGTTTGCGCGGTGAAAGGCACGAAAGCGGCATGCAATGTTGCCATGTCGCGGGCACGGATGGCGTATTTCTCCTTCGCCAGCACGACGATCGAGCGGCCTTCCGGCGTTTCATCGGCAAGCGAGGCAAGCTGCGCCGCGTCGGCCAGCTCCTGCTCGGTGACGCCCTTGACCGGGCGGAATGCCGTCGCCTGGCGATTGCCGAGCGTGATCGTGCCGGTCTTGTCGAGCAGCAGCGTGTCGACGTCGCCAGCCGCCTCGACGGCGCGGCCCGACATCGCCAGCACGTTGAACCGCACCAGGCGATCCATGCCGGCGATGCCGATGGCCGAAAGCAACGCCCCGATCGTCGTCGGGATCAAGGTGACGAACAGGGCGACCAGGACGGTCACCGAGATGTAGCCGCCCGAATAGGCGGCGAAACTCGGGATCGTCGCCGTAGCCAGCACGAAGATCAGCGTCATGCCGACGAGCAGGATGTTGAGCGCGATCTCGTTGGGCGTCTTCTGGCGCTCGGCGCCTTCGACCAGCGAGATCATGCGGTCGAGGAACGTATGGCCGGAGGCCGCGGTGATGCGCACGCGGATCCAGTCGGACAAAACCTGCGTGCCGCCGGTCACCGCCGAACGGTCGCCGCCGGATTCACGGAGCACCGGAGCCGATTCGCCGGTGATCGCCGCCTCATTGACCGAAGCGACGCCTTCGATCACCTCGCCGTCCGAGGGAATGATGTCGCCAGCCTCGACGAGCACCACATCGCCGACCTTCAGGCTGGTGCCGGGCACCAGCCTGAACTTGGTGCGGTCGTCGCCGCTCAACAGCTTGGCCTCGGCCTCGGTGCGCGCCTTGCGCAGCGAATCGGCCTGCGCCTTGCCTCGGCCTTCGGCGACCGCTTCGGCGAAGTTGGCAAAAAGCACGGTGAACCACAGCCAAATGATGATCTGCAGCGAGAAGCCGAGATCGCCGCCAGCAGTGACAAGATCCTTGACGAACAGGACTGACGTGAGCGCCGAGACGACAGCGACGACGAACATCACCGGATTGCGCATCAAGGTGCGCGGGTTCAGTTTCCTGACGGCCCCGCCGATGGCGGGCAGCAGGATACGGGCATCCATGATAACAGCCGATTTGGACTGGCTCATTTAGTCGCTCCAGTGTCGATGTTGTTGGATGGCACCGATCGATCGGATGCCGAAAGAAGATGCGGAAGCCCGGAGGCCAGCAACCAGATCACGAACATGATTGCTGCAATGCCGAAGAACGTGGACATGGTCGGGAAAGGCGGCGGGATTGCCTCTCCCTCATGATGGGTGCGGGAACGCAGTCTGCGACGTATGGTTTCGAACCAGGACATGACATTGATCTAAGGTGGGGCGGTTTCAGAATGTCTGCCCGCGGATGCCAGCCAGGTGCTCGACGATCGGTCCGACCGCCAGCGCCGGGAAGAAGGTGAGGCCGCCAACGATCAGAATGACGCCGACCAGCAGCCCGACGAACAGCGGCCCGTTGGTCGGGAAGGTGCCGGCGGAGGCGGGCACCGTCTTCTTGGCGACCAGCGAACCGGCGATCGCCAGAGCCGGGATGATGACCAGGAAGCGGCCTATCAACATGCCGATGCCGAGCGTGATGTTGTACCAGGGCGTGTTGCCGGTCAGGCCACCAAAGGCCGAGCCGTTGTTGGCGGCAGCCGAGGTGTAGGCATAGAGAACCTCGGAGAAGCCGTGCGGGCCGGCATTGGCCATCGAAGCGACGCCTGTCGGCAGCACCACCGCGATGGCGGTGAAGATCAGCATCGCCAGCGGCAGGCAGAGAATGGCGAGCATTGCCATCTTGATCTCCTTGGCCTCGATCTTCTTGCCGAGATATTCGGGCGTGCGTCCGACCATCAGTCCGGCGACGAAGACGGCGATCACGATGTACATCAGGATGCCGTAGAGACCGGCGCCGACACCGCCGACAATGACCTCGCCGAGCTGCATGTTGATGATCGGGATCATGCCGCCAAGTGCGGTGAAGCTGTCATGCATGGCGTTGACGGCGCCGCAGGACGCGGCCGTGGTGATGACCGCAAACAGCGCCGACAAAGCGATGCCGAAGCGTGTTTCCTTGCCTTCCATGTTGCCGCCGTCGATGCCCAGCGCATGAACCAGCGGATTGCCTGATGCTTCCGCCCAATAGCAGACGGCGACGCCGGCGATGAACAGGACGCCCATCGCGGTCAAGATCGCCCAACCCTGGCGCTGGTTGCCGTTCATGCGGCCGAAGACGTTGGTCAGCGCCGCACCGATGGCGAAGATCGAAACCATCTGGATCAGGTTCGAGATCGCATCGGGATTTTCGAAAGGATGCGCGGCATTGGCGTTGAAGAAGCCGCCGCCATTGGTGCCGAGCATCTTGATGGCGATCTGCGAGGCTGCTGGCCCGACCGCGATCGTCTGCCGCGGGCCCTCCAATGTTGTGGCGTCGAGATAGGCGCTGAGCGTCTGCGGTATGCCGAGATAGACATAGACCAGCGTCAGCACGATGCAAAGCGGCAACAGCAGGTAAAGGGTGCACCGGGTCATATCGACCCAGAAATTGCCGATCGATTTGCCCGAGGCCTTGGTGAAGCCGCGGATCAGCGCGATTGCGATGGCGATGCCGGTCGCCGCGGACAGGAAGTTCTGCACGGTGAAGCCGGCCATCTGCACGAGATAGGACATCGTGCTTTCGCCGCCGTAGTTCTGCCAGTTGGTGTTGGTCATGAAGCTGGCGGCGGTGTTGAAGGCGAGACCGGGTTCGACGGCGCTCATACCGGCCGGATTGTAAGGCAGGCTGCCTTGCAGCCGCTGCAGGAAGTAAAGCACCAGGAAACCGGCCAGGTTGAAGAACAGCAGGGCCGCCGCATAGGTGGTCCAGTGCTGCTCCTCACGCTCGCTGGTTCCCGAGATGCGATAAAGGCGCCGCTCGACAGGACCCAAAATCGGCGAGAGGAATGTGCGGTCGCCGCTGAAAACGTGATACATGTAGCCGCCGAGCGGCTTCACGAGCAGAACAACGATCCCACAATAGACGAGGATCTGTATCCATCCGTTGAAAGTCATTGAAATAGCTTTCCGTGCCTTCGCCAGTTGCCGTTAGAAACGTTCTGGGCGAACGAGGGCGTACGTTAGGTAGGCGAGAAGGAACAAGGTCACAGCGCCACCAAGGATGTAATCGACAAGCATGTTGCGGTCCGCCTAAAGACTGTCGCAGGCTTTTATGAAGGCGAAGAACAGGGCGAAAGACAAAAACCCTATTCCGAGAACGATGATGTCCATCGGACTTGCTCCTTATTTTGCGTTTTGCACTGCCTTGCCTGCAGCCGGCTGGGTTGAAGGCATGTGGAGACACTCGGTCGCGACGGTAATGGCGACCGAGATGTGTCCTTCCCGACGGAATATGGATCAAAACCCCATAAAGGTTCGAGCCGGGGCAAAGAGGAAAGATATAAAAATCCTATAGGGATTTTGCCGTCGTGATCTCAGCGCACGGCGTTTAAAGACAAGTCGTGCATCGGCGCGAAAGCCACCGAAAATCAACGATCGCGCGTATAGATCACGGCGTAGTCGTCCGCATACGCCCGCTTCCAGCCCAGTTCATCGAAGAATGGAATGCGGCTGTCGTCCGGCGTCAGCAAGGCCCAGTCTATCGCATGCTCCTCGAGCTGCTTTTCGAGGACAGGCTTTCCGCCGCTGCGTCCTGTCTCAGCATCTGTCTTCATAAAGCCGTTGAGAAAGAGCTGATCTGTCCGGCCGTCGATGAATGTCTTGATTCCATGGAAAATCAAGCTGCCGCCGAAGTTGTAGGAATTCAGGACATTGCCTGACAGATGATGGCTTTCGACGAATGCGAGCGCATCCTTCGCCGAAGTCTTCTGGCTCGGCGCGACCGGATAGGCGCTCGTGAGCATTGCGGTTGTAACCACCAGCAAAACGCCTGCCACGCAGCAGATCTGGTAAAATCGCTCTGCGAAAAACCGTTCCAGCCCGTCGCGCCTATCGGACACCCATTTCGCCAGGGAAAGCGCGGGATATTGCTCCGCAATTTCGGCCGCAAGCACGATCGGGACCAGCAGAAAGAACAGGTACATGAAGCGCAGATGGGTGAGATAGATATGCAAGGCAAAGATGATGAACAGCGCCTTCGCCCAGCCGACGCGAAGTCTCGACACAAGCAGCGCGAAAAAGAACAGTAGGATACCCACTTCCTGGAATGGTTGATCCGAGGCGTCGAACGGTTTCCACTCGATAATCAAGGGGACCGCTTCATTGCCATAGGCTACCGTGAAGGTGGCAAGGATGGCCTTGATGCCATAGGGATTGATCAGGCTGACCACCGGGCAGAGCAGTCCGAAGGCAACCCATTTGCCAAGGAGTACGGGGTTGGCCAGGCGGGTTCGCACAAGAAGATCGAGGCCGGCGAAAGCCGCGATGACGAAGCCGATGGTAAAGGTCGCGTGGAGATTGGCCCACAGGACAAGCAGGGCAAGCAGCCACAGAGGCGGCCCCTGCTCATCACGCGCTGCGCGGAAAAGCACTGCGGTCCAGATCACGATGATGGGCAAGGTGAAGATGTGCGGACGCGCGGTGAAGATCGGGGAGATCAAGGCCACCGCGAACAAGGCCAGTCCCACTGCCGCCGTCGGTCTCAACCAGGTGCTGAGATACCATGACAGCAGCGCGCCCGTCAGGGCGATGATTGAGATGATCAGCACCGCCACGCCGTTCCAGCCACTTGCCGTGTAAGCGAGCGCAAGGAGAACCTGTCCAAGCCATTCCTTGGCGATCCACGGCTGGCCGGCGAAAGTATGAGAATAGCTGTCGACAACCGGGAACGTACGATTTGCCAAAAGATCGAGCCCCACCTTGACCTGCCACCAACAGTCGGGGTCCTGCAGGATGGCTTGGGCGTGGGCGGAAAGCGCGAATGCCACGAGAGGCGCGACGAGCAGGCAGAACATCACCCTGGCCCGCTGCGCGTCGTTGACCGACGACGCGGTCGCAACGGTCGCTACGGTCGCCTGAATCCCGTTCATATTATATCCTCCAAGCCGCTCAGCGGCAGATCGATTGGCGGTTTCAGCTTGTCGCTCATCCGAGGGCAGGGCGTCCGCTCAAACGGCAGGCTTGACCGCATGCACGAAATACTGGGCTCCGATAGGCATCCTGGTCAGGAAGCGCTCCAAGGGTCGCAATCTTGCGAGCCCGCGTGGGAAAAAGATCCGGTAGACGACATCGGGTTTGGAGAAGCCGGCCGCAGCCATTCGCTTGCGCACATCGCGGCTGTTGATCAGAATTGCGTTCTCGTCGAAAGCACAGTTTCGTACCGCGTGCGTCGTCAGCGGATTCCAGGGATTGTGCTCGAACAAAAAGAAGCTGCCACCACCGGTCAGCACTCTCTCGATCTCCTTGATCAGGCCGACATGGAGGTCTTCAGGGATGTGATGGAACACGCAGGCGGCGAAGGCGAGGTCGAAACTTGCGTCGTCGTAAGGGATCGTTTCGCCGTCGAAGTGCCTGAAATCGGCCTGATCGGGAAAGCGCTTGCGGGCGATGTCGAGCGACTGCGAGGAGGGGTCGAGCAAGGTGATTTCGCTGTCGGGAAATGCGGCGCGCATAGGCCCCAGCGAATTGCCGACGCCCGCGCCGAAGTCGAGTATCCGCCGCGGCTTCACGCCTGAGCGGGCGAGCCTTGCCGCGACATCGTCGATCTTGTACTGCGCGAAGAAATCCGGGGTTTCGCCGCTCAGCCGGATACTGGCGGCATGCTGCTGCTGATACTCCAGCGCGAACTGGTCAAACTCGGCCTGAAGCACGCGCGGCTCCCTTCACCAGTTCATCGGCCATTTCCTGAAGGCGATGGACGGGCAGTTTCCCGGTGGCAGGATCATGGGCAGCGATCTCGTTTATGAGATAGAGCGGCCGCCGCTTGGTCTCCATATACATGCGCCCGAGATATTCCCCGAAAATCCCAAGGACCAGAAGCTGGACGCTGCCGAGGATCAGGATGATTGCGGCCAGGCTGGTCCAGCCGGGCAATACGCTGCCGGCAAACCATGAGAAGAGCGTGTAGCCGAGCGCAGCAAGCCCGAGAAAGCCGAAGATCATGCCGAGATGTGAGGCGAACCGCAGGGGCACGATGGAGAAGCTCGTCATCGCATCCATTGCCAGAAGCACCATCTTCTTCAACGGGTAATGCGTGGTGCCTGCGAAGCGCTGGTGCCGCTCATAGGCAAAAGCCACCTGCTTCAGGCCGATCCAGCTCACCATGCCGCGAATGAAGCGGTAACGCTCGGGCATCGCATTGAGATGATCGAGCGCGCGGCGGCTCATCAGGCGAAAATCCCCGGAATCGAGCGCCATGTCGACGTCGACCATCTTGCGCAGCAGACGGTAGAACAATGCGGCGGTTGCGCGCTTGAACCAGCCTTCGCCCTGACGCTTCAGCCGCTGGCCATAGACGACGTCGAACCCCTCATCCATCTTTGCCATCATGGCTTTGAGCAATTCCGGCGGGTCCTGGAGGTCGGCATCGAGAATGAGAATGCGCTGGCCGCGGCAAAACTCCAGGCCGGCGCTGAGCGCAATCTGGTGGCCGTAATTTCGGGCGAGGTCTATGCCGACGACGTGGCTGTCCTGTTTGGCGAGTTCGAAAATGGCCTCGCGGGTGCCGTCGGTGGCTCCGTCGATGACCAGCACGATCTCGTAGGAATGCCCCGCTTGTTCACGGCAAACGGCTGTGACGCGCCGGTAAAGCTCGGCGACCCCACCGATTTCATTGTAGCACGGCACGACAACCGACAGCGCGACGGCGCGTCGCGCAGCGATTTTCTCTGTTTGCGCCAAAAGCCCAGCTCCCATGGTTAGAACGGGAATAGGCCGAATTTGTTAGAAAATCGATAAGCCGCTCATGATTACCGGCCCGCGACGCCAGATAAGCGAAGCGTGCGGATGGCCGGGCACGTGCGACGGTGATGCGGGGGATACGAGGGCGGACACTCCGCCACGTCGGCTCAGCCTTCTGCCTTGAAGTTCTTCGCTTCCTTCTCGACCTTGGGGCTGTCCTTGCCGTGCTTGCGCATCAGATCCTTCGCCTGGTTGGGCGAAACGTCGGTGGTCTCGGCCAGGCGCAGGGCCTCCTTGTCGTCCGGTTGGCGTTTCTTCCGATCCGCCATTGTGGTCCGCTTGTCAGCCATCACGACGCCTTTATGCTCGCGGCGATTTCGTGCAGCACCTTGCGATCGGTGCCGTGGCGCTTGATCAAGGTGCGTGCCTGTTCGGGAGTAATGCCGGCTTCCTCGGCGAGATGCCTCACCTCATAGTCTTCCTCGCCGGCAACTTGTGAGCGATCGCGGTTGTCGGTCTTGGTCTTGTCGTCGGGCATGGCAGTTCTCCTCGTTTCGACCTAGAGCATAACGATGGAGATTTCGTGAGGTTCCTTAGTGCATGTCGCCCAAAAGTGCGCAGCGGTTTTGGAACGACGACATGCAAAACAAGAACTAAAAGCGCGTCGCATCGAACCCTTCGGAAGTGATGCGCTTCAATGCCGGCCTTCGCGCACAAACACATGGGCTTCCTTGGCGGCGGCCGTGAACGCCCGCCGCGCACTGCCAACCGCCCGCCGCTGCTCCATCGCGTCCATCATGGCTTTCAAGGCCGCGCGATATTTCGGCCCGCGCTTTTCGTCTGGCCATTTGTCGACCAGAAGCGAGGCCGCCTGGACCGTCCTCGTCACAGAGAGAGGGCGGCCGACCCGTTCGCTCTCGATCGTCACCGGAACATCGAATTGTTCATCACGCATTACCGCCACTCCTTGACTCCAAGGACAGCAACGGCGCACCGGGACTATTCGTTCCGATGACGAATGGCGTGATCCATCCCGATCACAATTCATGGTTACTGAGTGGCTTACGTCGCCGCTCTAGTTCCGACAGTGCGCAAGCCAATTGGGCGCAGGGCGACATGGATTAGCGGGACCGATGGTCGAACACGACCCCCATGGTCCTACCAATTGCAGTCATCACGACAAGTTCGACCAGATGGTCGTCGCTGTCCTCACACGCCGGTGCTGCCCGGCGGATGGCATCTATTGCGGCTCTGGTGGATATGGTGTCGCCGGCGCGGAATTTTGAAAGCGCAGATGAAACAAGTTCCTGGGCCGTCAAGTCAACGACAGGCACTCTCGAAACGATGTTCATTGGCCTCCTCCGCCATGAACCCTGCCCCGCGAGAATGATACGCCGAATGGCGGTTTCCGCCAGCGAAATAGTGGCCCGACCAGACGCCAATCGGCCCACGGACAGTTGCCTTTTGCAGGGCTCAGCGCGACGCTGCCGACTTCGATTTCTCTCGGCTCCTCGCAGCTGGCTTGACCCTTATACGCATCGCTCCACCCTCGGGATGATCGATCTCAAAGGCGTTGGTCTTCCGCACGAGATCGCTCAGCTTGCGAAAGCCGAAGGTTCGGGGATCGAAGTCCGATGCCAGATTGGCGAGCTGATTGCCGACGATGCCGAGCGGCACCCAACCGTCCTCGGTTCCCATCTGTGAAATGACCTTGGTGATGATCGGCGTCGCGGCGCTGGGCGGCTGAGCGTTGGCTGGCGCAGTCGGAAGCAGATTCTCGGTGTATACGAACCGGCGGCACGCCTGCCGGAAACTCTCCGGCGTCTTCTGCTCGCCAAACCCATACACGTCGACCCCATGTTCCCTGATGCGAGCTGCAAGGCGGGTGAAATCGCTATCGGACGACACCAGGCAGAAGCCTTCGAACCGCCCGCTGTGCAGAAGGTCCATCGTGTCGATGACGAGCGTGATATCGGATGCGTTCTTGCCGGTGGTGTAGGCGAATTGGGATAATCGCATGCTTCGACAGCACATCGGCCCAAGCCTTCGAGCGGGTGCTGGAAAAATCGCCATAGATGCGACGAACGCTCGCCTCGCCGATCTTGGCGATTTCCTCGAACAACCCGTCGGCAATCTTGGCCGAGGCATTGTCTGCGTCGATCAGCACTGCAAGCCGTGGAGAACGTGTTTCAGTAGGCGTGAGCCCCTATTTTTTGGCTTCGCACCAAAAGACATATGGTGCAGCGGTAACGTTTTTGTCGAGATTCCACGAACGTCACTACTTCATGCGATACAAGATCATACCGGCGTGATGCAGCACGCCGTCAATGAACGTTCCGTCCGCGGTAAAGCCGGTGTCGTCCCGGTAGTAGATGTGATTTCCTCGGATTTCATAGCGTCCCTGATATGTGCTCGCACGGTTTCCGCGCGTTTCGTCATAGCGACCGTTTGGAAGCAAGTTGTGGCGGTGCGGATGTTGAGGCGGTGATAGCTATTCGAGCCCAAACGAAACCCCGGCCGCTAGGCCGGGGTTTTCCTTGCGTCCCCACCGATCAGAACTTGTAGCTGACGCCGACCCTCACCGCGTGCGTGGTTAGGTCAACCGGCATATCGACATCCGGGAATCCCGGAGCCAAGTTGCCTGAGGCTTCTCCGAAGTCCGTATACCGATACGCCAGTCGCGCGGTCCAATGTTCGTTGAAGGCCCATTCGCCGCCTGCGCCGATTGTCCAGCCGTTGAGCGTATCCGAATAATCCCCGCTGACAGGAAGCGGGAAGGGGCCGCCACCGAAGTTGAAATCGCCAATTGCCCAGCCTCCGGTAACGTAGAGAAGCGCATTGTCGTATGCGTAGCCGAGCCTTGCGCGGATCGAGCCCTGCCAGTTCAATTCGCTGGTTCCAACAGATGTCGCTCCGGTTGTATTTTCGAAGCTGCCATCCACGCTACCGCCTTCGAAATCGCCCTCGACACCGTAGACAAAAGAACCGGATTGCCAATTGTACCCGACATGGACGCCACCAATGAAGCCATCGGGATCGGAATCGTCACTTGGCGCACCGTTGGAGAAGCTGTGATCTGCCTGCCCCCAGAGATAGCCGCCCTGAACACCGATATAAAAGCCGCTCCAGTCGTAGGCAACAGCGACGGGTGCCGCAGCCGGCTCGTAAACAACTGCATCGGCCGCGAAGGCCGGAACCGCAAGCAAGGCCAAGGCCGTACCGCTGAAAAGTAAGGTAGTGGCAAACACGATCTTCTTCATGGAACGATGCCTGTGCTAAAGGAAGTGACCAGAACGGGACTACCATGAAAGTTGTGGTTGAACTGTAACTGCGGCGCAACACATCGAGGCAAATGCACCGTTCGGTTGTGGCGGTGATCCTGGTTCCTTTTTGCGCGCGTGACTCTTGCCGACTTACTGACCGCCGAGGAGTCGCTGTACGTGAGTTGCAGCAGCGCGTGTGCGAAATGCGGCGGGAAGAGGCAGGCGTTATCTGCACTCCAGGCGCGAGCAGTACGGTGACGGGTGCGCCGGGAGACCGGCAAGGAGTAGGTGGTGGAAGTCCACTGCGATGAAGGATTAGCAACCCGCATCGGCCCCGAGCCGTGCGTGTCGGTCGCGAGGCCGGGAACGAAGCGTCGGCAGGGGAACGTATAGGCCAGCCATTGAGCCGCGAAAGGTACAATCGGAGCGCCGACGCCGTCTGTCAGGCGGAAGGCGAGAGGTCGCACGCGCCACTGCGAGTGTGGGACCGGCTCCGCGCGGTCACAGACCTTGGCATGTACGGACGACCCTTGCCCGGGAACCGGGAGGTCTCTCGTTCGGCCCGGATGGCTTCGGCGGCCGGGTCCGCATCATTGTCTGCGTCGATCAGCACTGCAAGCCGTGGAGAACGCGGTTCAGTCGCCAAGGTGGTCCCTTATTTTTGGCTTCGCACCAAATGACAGATGGTGCAGCGGCACCATGCGAAACCTTTTTATCGAGATTCGACGAACGTCACTACTTCTTGCGATACAAGATCATACCTGCGTGATGCAGCACGCCGTCAATGAACGTTCCGTCAGCGGTAAAGCCGGTGTCATCCCAGTAGTCGATGTGGTTTCCTCGGATCTCATAGCGCCCCTGGTATGCGCTCTCACGGTTTCCGCGCGCTTCGTCATAGCGACCGTTTGGAAGCAAGTTGTGGCGGATATAACCATCGGCCGTGACCCACATCCCGACATAGGGGTGGCTTTCTGAAAATTGGGTAACCGTATTTGCTCGACATTCATCTGGGCGAGACCTTTCTGCAGGGGTAAGGCGCCGGCAAGAAGCACGGCAGCGGCAAGTATCGAAATCTGTTTCATGGACAGCTCCTCAGGGGTGTTTTCCGGGAGCGGCGCGCTGCTCGGCGAACAGCTCGGAGAGCGTTTGCGATGCTGCGATCGCGCGGGGGAATCCGGCCGGAACCGTCACCATGTAGATGACTTCCTTCAGCTCTTCCTCGGACACGCCGATATTGAGCGCATAACCAGCATGAATCCTCATGAAGGCAGTCTCGCCCATGGCTGCGAATACCGCGACGGCGGCGAGTTGGCGTGTGCGGTTGTCGAGCCCCGGACGGGACCAGACGTCGCCGAGCGCATAGCCCTGGGTTGCTCCGGCCAGAAACGGAAACTCCCGTCTCATGCGTTCCAGCGCAGGCTGCGGAGCGCCATTGTTCAGGCTCCTGACGACGGCATTGCCGCGTTGCAGTCGCTCTTCCATCGTCTGCGATTTGGCCGTTTGAGGAACCGCGCCGAGCAGCAACGCGACGGCAATCGCGATGTACAAGCCATGAAAACGAAAATCCATTGTTGCCTCCCTACTTGCTGGCTGTCGGTCGGATGACGATCTCGTTCACGTCGACATCGTCCGGCTGGTCGATGGCGAAGCGCACGGCACGGCCGATGGAGTCGGGCTGCAGCGCAATGGCGCGATAGGTCTTCATCGCTTCCGCCGCGACTGGATCGGTGATCGTGCCGGCGAGCTCGCTCTCGACCACGCCGGGATGGATGCACGTCACGCGGATGTTGTCGTGCTCCTGCCGCAAGCCATCGGAGATCGCGCGGACCGCATATTTGGTTGCGCAATAGACAGCGGCTGTCGGCGATACCGAAAGCGCGCCGATGGAGGCGATGTTGATGACATGGCCGGAGCCTCGGGCCGTCATCTCCGGAAGCACCGCTGCGATGCCGTAGAGCACGCCTTTGATGTTGACGTCGACCATCCGGTCCCATTCGTCGACTTTCATCGAGGCCATCAGCGACAACGGCATGACGCCGGCATTGTTGACGATCACGTCCACGCGTCCCCAGGCCTGGCGCGCCGCGTCGGCAAAGGCGGCGACATCGGCGCGGTCTGTCACGTCCAGGCGGCGTGTCATGGCCTCCCCGCCGTTTGCCCTGATCTCTTCTGCGAGTGTGTCCAGCCGATCGGTGCGGCGTGCACCGAGCATGACCTTCGCTCCGGTAGCGCCGAGCTCCCGGCCGAGGGCGGCGCCAATGCCGCTCGAAGCCCCCGTGATGAGCACGACTTTGTTGAGGGACATGTTTCGTCTCCGTCTGGTTGATCTTGCGAACCGCGATGCAGCGGTTGCCACGAAGATGGATCTGTTTCACTGTTGCGATAAGACGACCATTCCTTCCCAACGTGGAAAGCACAGCTAACCAATGCAGTTGGATCTCAACGCGCTCGCCGTCTTCGCCCTCGTCGCCGAGGAGCGGAGCTTTCGCGCGGCTGCGGACCGCATGGGCGTCACCCGCTCGGCGGTGAGTCAGACGATGAAGCGCCTGGAAGAGACGCTCGGTATCGCGCTTGTCCAGCGCACGACGCGAAGCGTCAGCCTGACCGAAGCCGGCGAACGCCTCTACGCCGAGACAGCGCCGGCCATTGCCGATATGCGTGCGGCAATGGAGACCACTGGGGACCTGCGCGGACGTCCGCGCGGGCAGTTGCGGCTTGCCGTCTCGTCGATCGCCGAGCGCTTTCTTTCAGGGCCGTTCCTGGCGACCTTTGCCGAAGCCAATCCGGAGGTTCAGATCGATATCACGGTAACGGATGAGGAATTCGATATCGTCGCCGAGGGATACGATGCCGGCGTCAGGCTCGGCGAGGTGATCGAGCAGGACATGATCGCGGTGTCTGTCGCCGGTGACGAGCGGCAGCTTGCCGTCTGCGCGCCGGCCTATCGCGATCGGTTCGGGGCGCCTTCGCATCCGAGGGAACTCGCCGGCCATCGCTGCATTGGCTGGCGCCGCGCACCGAAGGTCGCGCCCTTTCGTTGGGAATTCGCCGAGAACGGGAACGAGTTCAGCGTCGCCGTTGCGCCGGAGATTACGACCAACGACATGGCGCTGATGATAAAGCTCGCTATCGCCGGTGCCGGCATCACCTTCGGCATGGAGGAGAGCTTTCGTCCGTGGATCGATCGGGGCGAACTGGTGCCAGTTCTCGAGGACTATTGCCCGCGCTTCGCCGGCTTCTACCTCTACTATCCGAGCCGTCGCAACGTCGCGCCGAAGCTGCGCGCCCTTGTCGATCACCTACGGCGTCATGGCTAGCCTCTTTCGCAGTATAGCGACCATGTCGATGTTGCAATTACATTAGCGTGAGCGCATGTTTTTATCAGCCGGCGCAAGCCGGTTAGGCCCGGTGGCTGGCCGGTCACCCCCATAGGCTGCCGGGCCGCCGGCAACGGCTTGGAGGGCATGACACCCGCAATCTCGGAACTCTTTTTCAAGACAGCGATCGTCATTCTTATTTTGGGAATCGCAGCCGGCCTGCAGATGGCAATTTCAGGCAATCACGGTGCTACCTGCTCACGCACACGTCAATCTTCTGAGATGGGTCACAAGTGCATATTCGGGGGGTTCTACGCCCTGAACCCGGCAAAGGCCGCCCGCAGGATCGCGATGGTCCATTATGGCGTCTACAATCTTGGCCTGGTCGTGATGTTACCGGCTCTCTACCTGATACTGCATGGAAATCCGGCCCTTGAGCCGATCGTCGCCACGGAATCAATGATCGTCGCTGTCAGCGTGCTTATCTTTGCCTTCGTGGTTTTCTCCGCCGAAACGGCGCGCTCAGTCTCAGGAATACCTGCGGTTCCACGCTAGACGGCATCGGATGTGCTAAGCCACCAAAAGGCTCAGCGCCTCTGAGAATTTGGTCATCATTGTGCCGGCAATGCCTTCGCGGCGTCGGTCAGGGTTGCCCGATCGTTGCCGTGCTTGCGGGTCAGCTCGCGCACCTGCTTCGGCGTGATGTTATTCTGCAGAGCGAAAAAGTTCACTTCATAATCGTCGTCCGCCGATATCTTGCTACGGTCACGGAAGTCGCGTTTGATTTTGTCGTCTGCCATATCGCACGCCCTTTTTGAATTTCGTTATGTTAACTCTGGCTAATATATGTCGGTGACCTAGACTAGGTTCCATGCGCAGGCGGGCAGGGGCCGGCACCGGCCGACTAGAGTTCATCCCCCCGATGGAGCCCAAGCTGGTGGCCAGGCCGCCTGAGGGTGACAACTGGATCCATGAGATCAAGCTCGACGGCTATCGCGCCCAGATCATCATCAACGGCCCCGAGGATATCCGCGTCTATACCGAAACCGGCAAGGACTGGACGCGTAAATATCTGGGCATCATGGAAGCCGCGACGGAGCTTGAGGTCAAGAACGCCATCATCGACGGCGAGGCGGTCGTCACCGACAAGGCCGGTATGCCCGACTTCAACGCGCTCCGGAACGCCGTCCACAACAATCCCTATGGCATGTACCTCTGCGCATTCGACATTCTGCACCTGAACGGCCATGATCTGCGCGACATCGGCTGCAAGGCGCGCCGCGAAATCCTCCGCGATATCATCAAGCCGTACAGCCGGATTCGGTTCAGCGATGCCATGCCTGGTGACGCGCAGTCTCTCTTTTATCTCGTCGAGCAGGTGGAGCTTGAGGGAATTGTCTCGAAGCGCGCCGACAGCAAATATCGCAGCGGCCCGACCTCGAACTGGCTGAAGACCAAGAGCTTCACGGTCGATGAATTCGAACTGCTGGGCGTCGAACACGAGCCCGGCAAGGCAGCCTTCGCCCTTTTGGCACAGCCCGGCACCGGGAAATATGTCGGTTCCGCCTTCATCAGCCTGGGCCGCGACATGAAGGAGCGGCTGTTGAAGCGGGTTCGGGAGCACGCCGGGCCGCCGCCAGCGGCCATGAAGAAACGGCCGGGGACACAGTGGGTCAGGCCCGGGGTGAAGCTGCGCATCAAGCATCTTCGCGGCGACCACAGCCACATACGCAATGCGTCGCTGCTGGGTTTCGGTGACGACGACTAGAAAGGCCGGCCGGCGCGCAAGTTCGACCGCGACTTTGGCGTTCTCTTTTTGGCGCGAGTTTTTCATCTGTTCGGCCGATGCGCCGGTTCGTTGGAGGGTAGAGATTGAAAATCTGCCTTAGCTCTGGACCGTTCGTGCTGGCGGTCGCCTCTGCAGACTTCGGATGAAGGGCTGGCCTATATTGTTGCGCGCAGGTTCATATCCGATCGCAAGGATTGCTTTTCTTGCCGCGTTGGCCGGCGTTCTCCTGCTCGCCCTTTTTCCGGAGTGGCTCCTGCAGAATTTGGGCGTGACCTTCACGCATCATGGCAAGCTCATCCACGCTGCCGCATTCGCTGTTTTGGCGGCCTTGGGAAGTCTTGGCTGGACGGGACACAAGGCAAAGCTGATTGTTCTCCTCGCATTTTCGGGCCTGGCGATTGAAGTTGTTCAGGGCGCGCAGCTGATAGGGCGCGGTCCGGATGTATTCGACTGGATTGCCGACTGTGCCGGCATGGCCTGCGGGATCACGATCGCAAGCTGGACAAAGTGGCTCGCTGGAGGGCTGCCATAGGTCGCCCGTTAATTACAGGGACAGTGCACCATCTCCTTTCCCCGCCTGCCGCGTTTTCCCGATTTCACGGCTTTTCCGGTTTGCTTGGCAATCCGGTCCAGAAGTGCTTCGCTGCCCATCGGCCGCACAGATGCCGACATCGCGGCGCGGCAAGGCAAGTCGAGCCATGCGTTCAATTTACACACAGCGACGCCGAGAAAACATGGAGAAAAGTGCACTGTCACCGTAATTCCAAATTGGGTTGCTCGGGCCGTTCTGCGACAAAGAGAGTATCGGAGAGAAGCCCAAGCCGCTCGCGATCCGCGGAGGGTATACGATCTGAATTTATTTGGATGACGGTAAAACCCGCATACTCGATACGCTCCTTGATATCGGGTCCGTAGGCTCGCACGTGATCTGATCCGCCGAAGCGCTCGTCGCGCTCGCTCAGTGACATGGATGGCGTCGCTTCGATGGTTTGACGATAAATAAGCGGTACCTGGATCCAGACCTGTCCTCGGGGCTTAAGAGATGACCAAATTTCCCGAAATACATGCCGATCATCGGGTACGTGTTCCATGACGTGACACAAGACGACGATATCGAGATCGCTGGTGCGACTCATGTCCATCAGGTCAATCTTCACGGTATCTGGCCCGTACCGTCCTGGCTCGACATCGCCTTTGATTAGGTTGCCCGCTTGAGAGAGTCTCCTTGAAAGCCCCTTCTCGCTCGGCGCAATCTGGAGAATTCTAAGCTGTCCCGCCGGCAGCTTGATTAGTTTGCGGTCTAGAGCGTGAATCAAAAACCGCTCACGATCCACCGCATGACAAAGCGGGCAAATAAGCGTGTACCGCCCGAAACGGTAAAAAGCCGCTACATCGCGATCGCAGGCATTGCAGTGATGAGCCTTCCTTGTCGGGAGGAGCGTCAGGGTAAGGGCTCTCAGCCAATCTCCGTATGAGTCAAGTTTGCGTGTGACCCGCCGCGCTGTGATACGATCACCGTAGCTGCGAAAAAGAGATACGAGTCGGCTTTCTCGAACATTGTTCCATAATGGTTTCAGAATGTCGCCCTCCAAGGTTTTTTCACCCAAGGAGCGTTAATTTAGCGCCATATGATATGATGTCGAGTCAGCGGAGCAGCAGGTGCTCGCGATGGGTCGCTGGGAATGAAGGGCGCGAATTACGGTGACAGTGCACTTTTTTCTTGTCCCGCCTGCGCGGTTTCCCGATTTCACGGCTTTTCCGGTTTGCTCGGCAATCCGATCCAGAAGTGCTTCGCTGCCCATCGGCCGCGCAGATGCCGACATCGGCGGCGCGGCAAGACAAGTCGAGCCATGCGTTCAATTTACACACGGCGACAGCCGAGCAAACATGGCGAAAAGGCACTGTCACCGCAATTCCTTGGCGACGCATCCCGGTCCAATATGGATCATCATCGCTTGCTCAAACTGGTCTAAGGAGGAGTTCTCTTGCCAAATGGACCACGCGGTTCCGCTCGGGACCCTGGTCCAGCCTTGAGGATGACGCGTCTCGATGGCGAGCGCTCCGTCGGACGTGGCAGTTAGCCTGGTGTGGCCGTCGCGAAATCCAAGCGTCCGACTTTTGTAACCAAGGTCTTCCAGCAATAAAGCAATCGTTGCACCGCAATACCCGGAAGTTGCGAAGAGGATGACGCGGGGGCGAGAGATGCAATCTCCTCTTTCAATGCCTGTAAGTGAGGCTCCGCAATAGCTGGCCATCGATTCGCTGGCAGCGGCCTTGAACCGCCGACTTCGTCCATCTTGGAAATGTTCGTCCAAGCGATACGACGGCGAGACGGATCGATGAGGTCGATCATTTGGCAGAAGGCTGACTTATTTCTCTTTTCAACCATCCACTTGGTAGATGCGGCCCCGCTCGTAGTCTGGTTGGTGTTTGACCCTACGAGCGTGCCTAGTGGTCCCGCGCTCTTTCCGACGTAAAGCAATGCCAAATTGCTTGTCGGATCATATTCAGGGCCGACACCGGTCGCAAACACTCCGGGCGATGCCCAACCTTGCTTAACGGCCACACGGTTGCATTCAGTAAGCTGTTTCCAAGTCGCGTCACTGATAGGCAACTTCCTTGACATGAGAAATCCCCCAGCATTCCGCTATTAAGAGCGCTCCGCCTGAGAGGCAGTCAAGTAGCCGGAAGATTTGCTGCTCCCAGACGTTCTGTTTCAAAACTGGCGAGACGGCATTCGGGTAACCCCACTGTGAATTGACTGGCGGAGAGAGCGGGATTCGAACCCGCGTTACGGTTTCCCGTAAACACACTTTCCAGGCGTGCGCCTTCAACCACTCGGCCACCTCTCCGTCTTAGCATTTTCGCCGCGGCCGGTTTTGCCGCGCGGGTTGGGGAGATGCGTCTCCCTTGGGGGATTGCGGTCCGGAACTCCGCACCGTGGGCGCCGTCAACCAGCGGACACCCTTTCCCCGCACCTGAGCCGTCAAAGCAACAGGCGCGGGGCTCATCTAGTCGATCCGGTGCCGAATGCCAAGACATAACGGCACTCTATTCGCTTTGTCGGATAGGATGCTCTGTCCATGCCACCAGCGCTGCCTTGGTAGCCGATCGCCGCGATCGGCGGCGTCTTAGCCGACTGGCGCCTCAGCAGCGCAAACCGGTGGCGTGGGTTCAACTTCGCGTGTCGCGATTGCGGATAAAGCGCGCAGATCCTATTTATCAGGCCGATACAGACATCTGATAAGCTTCCGGGGAGGTAAGGTCTGGATGTTCCGCTTCGTCTTCCGTCTCGCGGCACTGGTTGCGCTTTCGGTTTCCGTCATCATGGCGGTGATCGACGCGACGCGCTCGGTGGCGGCCTCCGCGCTGGTCATGACCCCGCTCAACACGAGCTGGCTGGCCGTCTCGCCGGATACGCGAAGCGCCTTTGAAAGCTTCGTCCGCGACAAGCTTGGTCCGCTGCTGTGGGACGGCGCCATCGCCTGGGTGCTCAGCCAGCCCGGTTTCGCCGTGTTTGCGGTGATTGCCTTCATTCTCTACTTGATCGGCTACAGGCGGGAGCGGCCGACCGGGCGGTTCGCCTAGGCTTGACGATTTCCAGCGTCCCCAAGCCCAAACAAAGAGAAAGGGAGACCGCACATGTTTCTCAGCGACATGCTGAACAAGAAACTCAATCTGCCGAAGCCTGCCGAGGCGCTGCCGGGCCGCGCCAAGCCTATCCCGACGGCATCCCAGCACTTTGTCTCGAAGCGGCCGCTCAAGGGTCCCTATCCCGAAGGGCTGGAGACGGCGATGTTCGGGCTGGGCTGCTTCTGGGGCGCCGAGCGCCTGTTCTGGCAGCTTGAAGGTGTCTGGATCACGGCCGTCGGCTATGCCGGTGGCGTCACCCCCAACCCGACCTACCAGGAAACCTGCACCGGCCTTACCGGCCATGCCGAAGTCGTGCTCGTCGTTTACGACCCGAAGATCGTGTCCTATGCACAGCTTCTGAAGCCGTTCTGGGAAAGTCATGACCCGACGCAAGGCATGCGCCAGGGCAACGATGTCGGCACCACCTACCGTTCGGCGATCTACACGTTCGGCGATGCGCAGTACCAGGCGGCGATCGCCTCGCGCGACGCTTATGAGGCATCGTTGCGCGGCGCCGGCCGCGGCAAGATCACCACCGAGATCGCGCCGGCGCAGGAATTCTACTTCGCCGAGGAAGGCCACCAGCAATATCTGGCGAAGAATCCCTACGGCTATTGCAATCTGCAGGGCACCGGCGTCACCTGCGCCATCTCGGCTGCCGCCTCCGCTTGAGGCCTTTGGCGGGACGATGATCCGTGGCGCCGGGATGCGGCGCCACGCTTTTCCAAAAGGTCAAAATTCCGCGTGAATTTTGTTTCGGGCCGTGCCAGATTGGCCCAAAGCGGGAGGAAGACACTCCTGTCTGATGTCGCGTGCCTGCCGGAGAACCGGGCAGGCAGGCGGTGCACAACGGAAAAAATAACCGACAGGGTGTGGATCACATGAAACGTATTGTTCTCGGCCTCCTTGCCGCAACTGCGATGGTTCTTCCGGCCTTCGCCGCGGACATTCAGCCAGCACTTCTCTACGATCTCGGCGGCAAGTTCGACAAGTCGTTCAACGAAGCGTCCTATAACGGCGCCGAAAAGTTCAAGGCCGAAACCGGCATCGCCTATGTGGAATTCGAGGTCTCAAACGCGACCCAGCGCGAGCAGGCGCTGCGCCGTTTCGCCGAGGATGGCCGCAATCCGATCGCCATGGCGGGCTTCTCCTGGGCAGATGCGCTGGAGAAGATCGCCGTCGAGTTTCCCGAGACCAAATTCGCCATCATCGACATGGTCGTCGACAAGCCCAACGTCCGCTCCGTCGTTTATAAGGAGCAGGAAGGCTCCTATCTCGTCGGCGTGATGGCGGCGATGGCCTCGAAGACCAAAAAGGTCGGCTTCATCGGCGGCATGGACATTCCGCTGATCCGCCGATTCGGCTGCGGTTATGTCGGTGGCGCCAAGGCGGCCGGCGCGACCGATGTCATCCAGAACATGACCGGCGATACGCCGGCAGCCTGGAACGATCCGGCCAAAGGCGGCGAGATCGCCAAGACGCAGATCGACCAGGGCGCCGACGTGATCTACGCAGCGGCAGGCGGCACCGGTGTCGGCGTGCTGCAGGCAGCGGCCGACGCCAGCAAGCTCGGCATCGGCGTCGATTCCAACCAGAACGGCCTGCAGCCCGGCAAGGTGCTGACCTCCATGGTCAAGCGCGTCGACGTTGCCGTCTACAACACTTTCATGGACGCCAAGAACGACAAGTTCACCGGCGGCATCAACGATCTCGGCCTCAAGGAAGGCGGTGTCGACTACGCGATGGACGACAACAACAAGGCGCTTGTCGACGACGCGATGAAGGCGGCGGTCGAAAAGGCCAAGGCCGACATCATCACCGGTACCATCAAGGTGCACGACTATATGTCGGACAATTCCTGCCCCTATTGATCGCGAGATTGCCGATCTGATCGAAGCCGTCGGGTGAAAATCCGGCGGCTTTGCTTTCTCCGTAGGCTCACCAATGCGGTGGCTTGGTCACAGGTACGTCGGGTGCTGCCTGTTCCTCCAGCGCCAGGAATCGGTCGGTCAGCGCATCGAGCCTGCGCTGCATGCGCTCGATCACCTTCCACTGCTCGGCGATCTGGCCGGACAGTTCCTCGATGGTCTTCTCCTGCTCGGCGGCGCGGATTTCCAGCGTCGTCAGCCGGTCGGCGGGCATGGTCATTTGAAAAACCTCGGGTTCTTGCTGCGCAACTCCCAAGAGATGCGAATTTCGGGATTTCGCCACATTAGAGCGACGTGCGTTGGACGCCCAAACTACCCTCTAACACTATGATCTTCGCATCGCGCTTTCCGAAAATCGAATCCGATTTTCGGGCCGATGCGATGGCGAATGTAAAGGCCGCGGCCACGTTCGAAATTGACAAGCGCGCGGTGATTTGTCGAGAGTGAGCGCTGCTCCGGCCAATTGGCACAGACGGGGCGTCATGCTAGGCGTTTTGACCAAGCGATAAAAAAATAAGAGTGGGACTGGCTGCATGGCGCAAGCCGCAATCGAGCTGATCGGCATCAACAAGAGTTTTGGCGCCGTGCGCGCCAACCGCGACATCAATCTGGAAATCGTGCGCGGCACCATCCACGGCATTGTCGGCGAGAACGGCGCCGGCAAGTCGACGCTGATGTCGATCCTCTATGGCTTCTACCAGGCCGACAGCGGCGAAATCCGCGTCGGCGGCCAGCCGGCGTCGATCAAGTCGCCAAACGACGCCATCGCGCTCGGCATCGGCATGGTGCATCAGCATTTCATGCTGGTCGACAATTTCACGGTGCTGGAAAACGTCATTCTCGGCGCCGAAAGCGATGCGCTGCTGAAGAAGAGCATCGCCAAGGCGCGGTCCGAACTGGAACGGCTCGAGCGCGAATACGGGCTGGAGGTCGATCCCGATGCGATCATCGAAGAGTTGCCGGTCGGCCTGCAGCAGCGTGTCGAAATCCTCAAGGCGCTGTATCGCGGCGCTGAGATCCTGATCCTCGACGAGCCGACAGGCGTGCTGACGCCGGCTGAGGCCGACCATCTGTTCCGCATCCTCAAGCAGCTGAAGGAGCAGGGCAAAACGATAGTGCTGATCACCCACAAGCTGCGCGAGATCATGGCGATCACCGACACGGTCTCGGTCATGCGCCAGGGCACGATGGTGGCGACACGCGAAACCAGGAAGACGACGGTCGAGGAATTGGCCGAGCTGATGGTCGGGCGACGCGTGCTGCTCAGGGTCGAGAAGGGCGAGGCGGAAGCCGGCGGCGTCAAGCTCGCGGTCAAGAACCTGACGGTGAAGGATTCGCGCGGCGTCACCATGATCGACGACGTCTCCTTCGACGTGCGCGCCGGCGAGATCGTCGGCATCGCCGGCGTCGCCGGCAACGGGCAATCCGAAATGCTCGAGTCGATTTCCGGCATCAGGCGCGCCGTCTCGGGCTCCGTCATGCTCGACGGCAAGCCGATCGACCTCACCGGGGCCGCCGATCCCGGCGAGCTGCGCGACCGCGGCCTCGCCCATGTGCCGGAAGACCGTCATCATGTCGGGCTGGTGCTGGCCTTCGAGGAGAACGAGAATTGGATCCTCGGCTATCACGACGATCCCCGCTACCTCTGGGGGCCGTTCCTCAATATCGACGCCATCCGCGACGACGCCCGGGACAAGATCACCAAATACGACATCCGACCGACGGACTGCCGGCTCAAGACCGCGAATTTCTCCGGCGGCAACCAGCAGAAGATCGTGCTGGCGCGGGAAATGGAACAGGATCCTGGCGTGCTGATCGTCGGCCAGCCGACGCGCGGCGTCGATGTCGGCGCCATCGAATTCATCCACAAGCGCCTCATCGCCATGCGCGACCAGGGCAAGGCGGTGCTGGTGGTGTCGGTCGAGCTGGATGAGATCCGCTCGCTCTCCGACCGCATCCTGGTGATGTTTGCCGGCCGCATCGTCGGCGAGCGCGGACCGGAAGCGAGCGAAGGCGAGCTCGGCCTGCTGATGGCCGGTGTCGAGCACCGGGAGGCGGCGGAATGAGCACTCCCTACGCCAAGCTGCCGGCCTGGGCGGATTACGGGCTGATCCCGGTGATCAATCTCGCCGTTGCCTTCGTCGTCGCCGGCTTCGTCGTGCTTCTGGTTGGCGAAAATCCGTTCCGCGCTGCCGTGGTCCTGGTCGAGGGCGCCTTCGGCCGTGGGCAAGGCATTGCGTTCACGCTCTTCTACGCCACCACCTTCATCTTCAGCGGCCTGTCGGTGGCGGTTGCGGCGCATTGCGGCCTGTTCAACATTGGTGGCGAGGGCCAGGGCTATATCGCCGGTCTCGGCATCGGCATCGTCTGCCTGGCCTTCGACAGCGTGCTGCCATGGTGGCTCACCTTCCCGCTGGCGATCATCGCCGCCGCGGCGATGGGTGCGCTGTGGGCGCTGATCCCGGCCTATCTGCAGGCCAAGCGCGGTTCGCACATCGTCATCACCACCATCATGTTCAATTTCATCGCCGCCAGCGTCATGGTCTACGCATTGGTCGGATTCTTGAAGCCGGCCAATTCGATGGCGCCGCAGACACGCACCTTCCTCGACGGCGCGCAACTGCCGAAGCTCAACTGGATCATCGAATTGTTCGGCGCCAAGATCCGCTCGGCGCCGTTCAATATCAGCTTCCTGCTGGCGCTGGCCATGGCCTTTCTGGTGTGGATGCTGATCTGGCGCACCAGGCTCGGTTACGAGATGCGCACCTACGGCCACAGCCCGAAAGCGGCGCGCTATGCCGGCATTTCGGAGACCCGCATCATTATCGTCGCCATGATGATTTCGGGCGCGCTGGCCGGCATGATGGCGCTCAACCCGACGATGGGCGACCAGCACAATGTTGCGCTCGAATTCGTTTCTGGCGCCGGTTTCGTCGGCATCGCCGTGGCGCTGATGGGGCGCCTGCACCCGGTCGGCATCGTGCTGGCGGCAATCCTGTTCGGCATGCTTTACCAGGGCGGCGCCGAGCTCGCCTTCGAGATGCCGGCGATCAGCCGCGACATGATCGTCATCATCCAGGGCCTGGTCATCCTGTTCGCCGGCGCGCTCGAGCATATGTTCCGGCCGTATGTCCAGGCGCTGTTCGCCTCGCTCAGCCCGAGATCTGTCGGCATTGAAGCGATCAAGGGGAAGGGTGCCTGAGATGGATTTATTCAACGCCATCGTCCAGGTTCTGGACTCGACCATCCGCCTGTCGGTGCCCTTGCTGCTCGCTTGCCTCGCCGGCCTCTATTCGGAGCGGGCCGGCATTTTCGACATCGGGCTCGAGGGCAAGATGCTGGTCGGCGCCTTCGCCGGTGCCGCCGCGGCCTCCGTCTTCCATTCCGCCTATATCGGCCTCGGCATGGCCATCCTCATCTCGGTCGCTTTCGCGCTGGTCCACGGCTTTGCCTCGATCACCCATCGCGGCAATCAGATCGTCTCCGGCGTGGCGATCAATTTCATCGCCGCCGGATCGACGATCATGCTCGGTCAGGCCTGGTTCCAGCAAGGCGGGCGTACGCCGGCGCTTGCGCCCGGCGAGCGGTTCGGGGCGATCATCTGGCCCGGCGCGGACGCTGTCAGGGGCGTGCCCATCCTCGGTCCGATATATTCGGAACTCATCTCCGGCCATTCCGTGCTGGTCTATGTCGCGTTCCTCGCCGTGCCGTTCACCTGGTGGGTGCTGTTTCGCACCCGCTTCGGCTTGCGCATGCGCGCGGTCGGCGAGAACCCGGCCGCGGTCGACACCGCCGGCATCTCGGTCGCCTGGCTGCGCTACCGGGCGCTGATCTGCACCGGGGTGCTCACCGGTATTGCCGGCGCCTATCTGTCGATGGTGCAGAATGGCGGCTTCGTGAAGGATATGACCGCCGGCAAGGGTTATATCGCGCTTGCCGCGCTGATCTTCGCCAAGTGGAAGCCGGTCAACGCCATGTTCGCCTGCCTGTTGTTCGGCTTCCTCGACGCGCTGTCGATCCGCCTGCAGGGCACGCCGCTGCCGCTGATCGGCAAAGTGCCGGTGCAGCTCATGCAGGCGCTGCCCTATATCCTCACGGTCATCCTGCTCGCCGGCTTTATCGGCAAGGCGATCCCGCCGCGCGCCGGCGGCGTGCCCTATGTCAAGGAACGCTAAGCATGATCCCGAACCGCAGGTCAGCGTCAGCGAAAAGTGGAAGCCGGTTTTCGGACAAGATCATGCGAGGGAAAAATATGAGCATGATCCCGAAAAGTGGAAGCCGGTTTTCGGACAAGATCATGCGAGGGAAAAACAATGTCGCATGATCTGTTCGAAGCGGCCAAGGCCGCCATGGCCAAGGCCTATGCGCCCTATTCGAAATTCCCGGTCGGGGCGGCACTGCGCACCGAGGACGGCCGCGTCTTTGCCGGCGCCAACATTGAGGTCGCGTCCTACCCGGAAGGCTGGTGCGCCGAAACCACCGCGCTCGGCCACTACATCATGGGCGGCGGCGGCAGGATCACGGAGATCGCGGTGATCGCCGAGCGCATGGCGAAATGCTCGCCCTGTGGCGGCTGCCGGCAGCGGCTGGCCGAATTCTGCCGGCCGGAAACCAAACTCTATCTTTGCGACAATGGTGGCGTGGTCGAGACCGTGACCATGGGCGAGATGCTGCCCTACGGCTTCCAGGGCGACATGTTGAAATGAAGAGCTGGTTGAAATGAAGAGCTGGTTGAAATGAAGAGCTGGTTGAAATGAAGGAAGCGCTTGATCGTCTCGTCGAAAGGCTGGACGGGCTGGCGCCCGCCACCGCGCTGGTGCTGGGTTCGGGACTTGGCGGGCTTGTCGACCAGGTCGAGGATCCTGTCCGCGTTTCCTATGCCGAATTGCCGGGCTTTCCCCGAAGCGGCGTTACCGGCCATGCCGGCGAGGTGGTGGCGGGACATTTTGCCGGCACGCCAGTGCTGATGCTGTCCGGCCGCGCCCACTACTACGAGCACGGCAACGCCGCTGCGATGCGGCCGGCGCTGGAGGTGCTCGCCGGCCTCGGCATCTCGAAACTGATCCTCACCAATGCCGCCGGCTCGGTCGATCCGGACATGGGGCCGGGCTCGGTGATGCTGATCACCGACCACATCAATTTCTCCGGCTCCAACCCGCTGATCGGCGAGCCGAGCGACCGCCGCTTCGTCGGCCTGACCGAAGCCTACGATGCCGGCCTTCGCGCGGCGATCGAGACGGCGGCGAAGGCGACGGCTACCGCCCTGCACAAGGGGGTCTATATGTGGTTTTCCGGGCCGTGCTTCGAGACGCCCGCCGAGATCCGCATGGCGCGCATCATGGGTGCCAACGCGGTCGGTATGTCGACCGTGCCGGAGGTTATTCTCGCCCGTTTCCTCGGCCTGCGCGTCGCCGCCTGTTCGATCATCACCAATCTCGCCGCAGGGATGACCGGGGCGGAGCTTTCGCACCAGGAGACCAAGGACATGGCGCCGGTCGGCGGCGCGCGGCTGGCGACCATTCTCCAGCGTGTGTTCGAAGACGGGCTGCCGGAGCGTAAGGTCCCGGCCTGATGCTTCCCCAGGAAATCATCCGCAGCAAGCGCGACGGCCACAAGCTGTTGACGCAGGAGATCGCCAGCTTCATCGAAGGCGTGACTGCAGGCACCGTCTCGGACGGGCAGGTCGGGGCCTTCGCCATGGCAGTGTTCTTCAACGGCATGAGCCGCGACGAGGCGGTGGCGCTGACGCTGGCGATGCGCGATTCCGGCGACGTGCTCGACTGGTCGGACCTGCCGGGCCCGGTCACCGACAAACATTCGACAGGCGGCGTCGGCGACAATGTCTCGCTGATGGTGGCGCCGATCGTCGCCGCCTGCGGCGCCTATGTGCCGATGATTTCCGGCCGCAGCCTCGGCCATACCGGCGGCACGCTGGACAAGATGGATGCCATCCCCGGCTATATCAGCCAGCCGGATGTTGCGGGCTTCCGCAAGGCGGTGCTCGAAGCCGGCTGCGCCATCATCGGCCAGACCGCCGATCTCGCGCCTGCCGACCGCAGGCTCTATGCGATCCGCGACGTGACGGGAACCGTCGAATCGGTGCCGCTGATCACCGCCTCGATCCTGTCAAAGAAGCTGGCCGCTGGCCTGCAATCGCTGGTGCTCGACGTGAAGGTCGGCAACGGCGCCTTCATGGAAAAATCCCGTGACGCAACAACACTGGCGAACAGCCTGGTCGAAGTCGCCAATGGCGCCGGACTGAAGACCTCAGCACTCGTCACCGGCATGAACGAGCCGCTGGCGTCGGCAGCCGGCAACGCGGTCGAGGTGCGCAATGCCGTCGATTTTCTCACCGGCCGCTTCCGCGACCGGCGACTGGAGGATGTGACGCTGGCACTGGCCGCAGACATGCTGCAGTCGGCCGGGCTGGTCTCGTCCAACCAGGACGGCATGCGGCGCGCCGCCGAGACGCTAGCCGGCGGCGGTGCGGCCGCCGTCTTCGCGCGCATGGTGGCGGCGCTCGGCGGTCCGGCCGACTTCGTCGAGAATCCGGAAAAATACCTGCCGAAGGCGGCGACGGAGTTCGCGGTCAAGGCGACCGAAAACGGCTTCGTCACCGGCATCGCCACCCGGGACATCGGGCTCGCCGTCGTCGGGCTTGGCGGCGGGCGCACACGGCCGGACGACAGGATCGACCATGCGGTCGGCATCACCAGGCTGCTGCCGGTCGGCGCGGAGGTGCGCGCCGGCGAGGCGCTGGCGCTTGTCCATGCCCGCAATGCCGGGGATGCCGAAGCGGCCGCGGCCGCCGTGCTTTCGGCCTATGCGATCGGCGCTTCGAAGCCGCCCGCGGAAAAAACCGTCATCCGGCGGATCCTGCCGCGCGGGTGATCACTGGACGAGCAGCAGCGCGCCGTTTTCGACCTGGTATTTTTCAAGCCGCTGGAGAAAACTCAGGCCGATCAAATTGGTGCGCAGCGCCTTGTCGTCGAGCACTACCGCCTGGACGCCGTCGACCGTGATTTTGCCGATCTGCAGCCGATCGACGGTAACCAGGGCAGCCTTGATCGCCCCGTTCGCGGTGTTTACCTCGTGTTTGAAGTCCGACGCGTTCAGCGAAATGCCGATCCTGCGTGCCGTCGAACTGTTGATGGCGACGAGCGTCGCGCCGGTGTCGATCATGCCGTCGACCTGACGGCCGTTGAGCTTGAACGCCGACGTGAAATGCCCGCGCGCGTCCGCCGTGACCACGACCTTACGGCCGAGCGGCTGCGGTGTCGCCGGTCTGTCGCGAACCGTGGCAAGATTCAGGTCCGTTTGCGTTTCGACCGCCGGCCTGGCCCCGACCGCCGATTTCAGCAGGCCATCGAACATCTGCGGATTCGACTGATAGAGCATCGGGAACGACGCCGATGTTACGGCGAGCACGCCAAGGATGAGAAGATTGCGCAGCATGGACGGGCCTTCATGAAGGCCCATGCTTATAGCGACATGGTGTTTGCCGCTTTAATGGACGCGGAAAGCGGTCGTTTGCGTAAATGATCAGTAAACGAGTGGCACGGTCATTTGGTCCCGTACATACGATCGCCGGCGTCACCGAGGCCGGGCATGATGTAGCCCTTCTCGTTGAGCTGGCGGTCGATGGAAGCGGTGAAGACCGGGACATCGGGATGCGCCTTGGTGAACCGCTCGAGGCCCTCTGGCGAGGCCAGCAGACAGAGGAAGCGGATGTTGGTGGCGCCGCGCCCTTTCAGCTTGTCGATCGCCGCGATCGCCGAATTGGCGGTCGCCAGCATCGGGTCGACGACGATCACCAGCCGGTCGGCGAGATCGCTCGGCGCCTTGAAGAAATACTCGACCGCTTCCAGCGTTTCGTGGTCGCGGTAGAGACCGATATGGGCGACGCGCGCCGCCGGCACCAGGTCGAGCAGGCCTTCGAGCAAGCCGTTGCCGGCGCGCAGCACCGAGGCGAAGACCAGCTTCTTGCCCTCCAGCGTCGGCGCTTCCATCGTCTCGATCGGCGTTTCGATCGTCGTCGTCGTCAGTTCGAGGTTGCGGGTGACCTCGTAGCCGAGCAGCAGCGAAATCTCGCGCAGCAGCCGCCGGAAGCCGGCCGTCGAGGTTTCCTTCTTGCGCATGATGGTCAGCTTGTGCTGGACAAGCGGGTGGTCGACGACAGTGACGCCCTGCATGGTGTTCTCCTAGCTGCGCAGTTAGTGAATGGTGAATAGTGAATAGTGAATAGGTTTGCGAGTCCTTGGTTCAGCGGAAAAACTCGCGGTTGACGGACCGAAGCGCCGGGTGAACCATTCACCATTCACCATTCACCTGCTCTTGACGTCGAGCCGGCCCAGCAGCATTGCCTTGGTCTTCCTGTCAACGAAGGCGGCCTCGATGGCAGTTCTGGTGACGGCGGCGAGCGCCTTGTCGTTCATCGAAAAATGCTCTGCGGCATTGTCGTATTCGCGCTTCAGCGACGTCCAGAAATAGGGCGGATCGTCGGAGTTGAGCGTCACCTTGCAGCCCGCCGCCTGCAGCGCCGGAAAAGGATGATCGGCGAAACTGTCGAAGACCTTCAGCTCGATGTTTGAACTCGGACAGCACTCGAGCACGACGCCTTCGTCGGCGATGCGCCGGACAAGGTCGGGATTCTCGATGGCGCGCACGCCATGGCCGATGCGGGCGGGGCGGATGTGGTCGAGTGCGGCCTCGACGCTCTCCCAGCCCATCAGTTCGCCGGCATGGACGGTGATGCCGAGGCCGGCCTCGCGCGCGATTTCGAAGGCCCTGACATAATCCTCCAGATCGCCCATCCGCTCGTCGCCGGCGACGCCGAAGCCGGTGACCAGCGGATGCCCGCAGCGGGCCGCGAAGCGCGCCGCCTGCTCGATCGATTCGACGCCGGCGTTGCGCACGCCGGTGACGATCATGCGGCCCTCGATGCCGGTCTTGGCCTTGGCGCGCGCCATGCCTTCGCCGAGCGCGTCCGTATAGGCCTTGGGCGACAGGCCGGCCTTGCCGGCGTGGTCCGGCGAGGTGAAGATCTCGGAATAGATGGCGCCGTCGCGGGCGAGGCTGGTCAGGTAATGATCGGCCAGCCGCGCATAGTCTTCTTCCGTGCGGAACAGGTCGGAGGAGAAGTCATAGGCGGCGAGGAAGGAGGTGAAATCGTGCCAGACGAAAGAGCCGTTCTGAATGTAGGGCGAGGTGTCCTTGCCGTATTTCTGCGCCTGGCGGATGACGAGTTCGGGCGCCGCTGCCCCTTCGATATGGCAGTGCAGTTCCGCTTTCAAAGGCATGCAATCATCCCGTCAGGTCTGTCCAGCTCGTCGACATAAGTACGATTCACGACCGAGAAGCGCGGCCGAACACCGCGCCTTAAACAATAGCGTCGGCACCATCGATCGGCTATGGTCCCGCCGGTTTTATGGCGGATCAAAAATAATGTCGGTTGAGAGAACCACGGCCGTTGGCGGCATGGAGACCTCCTATGGTTTCAAGCGTGTAGGGGCGGGCGAGAAGCAGTCCCTGGTCAACGACGTTTTCCACAAGGTGGCGAACCGCTACGATCTGATGAACGACCTGATGTCGGCCGGCCTGCACCGGCTTTGGAAGGACGCCATGGTCACATGGCTCAATCCACCGAAACGACCGGGCTGGAGCGTTCTCGACGTTGCCGGCGGCACCGGCGACATCGCCTTCCGCATCGTCGAGGCGAGCGGCAGGAACGCCCATGCCACGGTTCTCGACATCAACGGCTCGATGCTCGCCGTCGGCCGCGACCGGGCCGAGAAAAAGGGCCTGACGGCAAATACCGATTTCGTCGAAGCCAATGCCGAGGAGCTGCCTTTCACTGGGGCCAGTTTCGACGCCTACACGATCGCTTTCGGCATTCGCAACGTGCCGCGCATCGATGTGGCGCTTGCGGAAGCCTATCGCGTGCTCAAGCCCGGCGGGCGCTTTCTCTGCCTCGAATTTTCGGAGGTCGACATGCCGTTGCTCGACAAGGTCTATGAGGCGTGGTCGTTCAACGCCATCCCCAGGATCGGCAAGGCGGTGACCGGTGACGACGAGCCCTATTCCTATCTGGTCGAATCGATCCGCAAATTTCCCAATCAGCAGAATTTTGCGGCGATGATTTCCCGCGCCGGTTTCGACCGCGCGTCTTTTCGCAATTATTCCGGCGGCATAGCTGCGCTTCATTCGGGCTGGAAGCTTTGAGGCGAGCGCAGTCATGAGCAGTGTCGGCGCTGGTTTCAGGCTCGTGCGGGCCGGCTGGGTTCTGGTCCGCGAAGGCGTCGTCGCGGCGCTGCCGGGCGACGAGCTCTTCGGCCTGCCGAAATTCGGCTGGCGGATGGCGCGGCTGTTCACCCGCCGCCGCGCGCTTGCTTATGAGCGTGGCGACCGGCTGGCCAAGGCCGTCGTCCGGCTCGGCCCATCCTATGTCAAGCTCGGCCAGTTCCTGGCGACCCGGCCCGATGTCGTCGGCAACGACATAGCGCTCGATCTCGCCATGCTGCAGGACAAGATGCAGACATTTCCGCAGGCCGAGGCCATTGCGGCGATAGAGGCCTCGCTCGGGCGCAAGGTCGGCGAACTCTACGCCAGTTTTGGCGAGGCCGTCGCCGCGGCCTCGATCGCCCAGGTCCATATCGCGGAAACCCTGGAGAACGGCGTCGGTTCGCGGGTGGCGGTGAAGGTCATCCGGCCAGGCGTGCGCCGCCGCTTCTTTCGCGATCTCGAAAGCTATTTCCTCGCCGCTCGTCTCCAGGAAAAATACATCCCGTCGTCGCGTCGGCTGCGGCCGGTCGAAGTGACCGAGACGCTGGCGCAGACCACCAAGATCGAAATGGATCTGAGGCTCGAGGCGGCAGCGCTTTCGGAGCTCGGCGAGAACACCAAGGACGATCCCGGCTTTCGCGTCCCGTCCGTCGATTGGGAACGCACCGGCCGCGACGTGCTGACCATGGAATGGGTCGACGGCATCAAGATGAACGATATTGCCGGCCTCGCTGCCGCCGGCCACGATCTGAAGGCGATCGCCGCCAATCTGGTCCAGTCGTTCCTGCGCCATACGCTGCGCGACGGTTTTTTCCATGCCGACATGCATCCCGGAAACCTGTTCGTCGAGCCCGACGGCACCATTGTCGCTGTCGATCTCGGCATTGCCGGCCGGCTCGGCAAGAAGGAGCGCCGTTTTCTCGCCGAAATCCTCTACGGCTTCATCACCCGTGACTATCTGCGCGTCGCCGAAGTGCATTTCGAGGCCGGCTACGTGCCGCGCCGGCATAATGTCGCGGCGTTCGCCCAGGCGATCCGCGCCATCGGCGAGCCGATCCACGGCCAGCCGGCCGAGACCATCTCGATGGCCAAGCTCTTGGCGCTTCTGTTCGAGGTGACCGATCTCTTCGATATGGCGACGCGCTCCGAACTGGTGCTGCTGCAGAAGACTATGGTGGTGGTCGAGGGCGTCGCCCGCACTCTCGACCCGGCCTTCAACATGTGGAAGACCTCCGAACCAGTGGTCGGAGGCTGGATATCAGCCAATCTCGGCCCGCGTGCCCTGCTGGCCGACGCACGCGACGGCGCCAGCGCGCTGCTGGCGCTGGTCCGCCAGGCGCCGGACCTCGCCGCCCGCACCGAGCGGCTGTCGCGCGAGATCGATCTGATGGCCGAACACGGGCTGCGCTTCGATGAAAGGACGGCGCACGCCATCGGCAAGGCCGAGGCGCGCCATACGCGCTCCGGCCGGCTGGCGCTGTGGGTGATGGCGCTGACGCTGGTCTATATCGCCTGGAAGCTGCTCTGAAATGCTAGCAGTGGCAGCAGTGCTGTCATTGCAGCCATGCTTCGAGATCGCTATATTAGGTCGCGGGAGCGCGATCATGGCCCGGATTACTGTCCGCAATGTGGATGAGAGTGTCATGCGGCGACTGCGTGAGCGTGGCGCTGCGCGTGGCGTTTCCATGGAGCAGGAGGCGCGGGACGTGCTCGCCGCATCCGTTGGGCTTCCGACCACCAAGGGTTTCGACTGGTCGGGCATTGCAGCCGAGGACGAAGCCAAGTTCAGACCGACGACACGGGGGCAAGGGTAGTTATGGGCACCCTGACCATTCGCAATCTCGACGACGATCTGAAGCAAAAGCTGCGCGAGCGGGCTGCCAGACATGGCGTGTCAATGGAGCAGGAGGCAAGAAATCTGTTGCTGAAGGACGTGGCAGTCGCCAAAGAACGTGATGGGGATTTTGTTACGGCGGAGGAAATCCTCGAATACGGCCGACGACTGCAACGAGTAGATTTTGATCAGAAGAAATTCACGGATGACCTCTGGTCCTTCATAGAGGAAGAATGACTGTGGTGGTCGACACCTCAGCGATCGTGGCCATCCTGAAGCAGGAGCCCGATGCTCCGGCAATCGCCCAGCGCCTCGCAGGAAATCAACGGATATTGATGAGCGCCGCGACTCTGATGGAATGCGGCACAGTAATTGTCCGACGCTATGGCGCGGCCGGCACGGCCGAGTTGACGGGTCTTCTTGCTAGGCTCAAAGTTACGATCGTCGCGCTCTCCGCCGAACATGCGCAAGCCGGAATTGAAGCCTATGCACTGTATGGCCGAGGTGCTGGCCATCGTGCCAACCTCAACATGGGCGACTGCTTCGCCTACGCTCTGGCCAAAACCCGAAACCTGCCGCTGCTTTTCAAGGGCGACGATTTCATCCATACCGATATCGAACCGGCGCTGAAGCCGGCATGACATCGGACAAGCACTGGTCTTTGGCATGATCCTTTCCGGCAAGCGCATCCTGCTGATCATCGGCGGTGGTATCGCCGCCTATAAGGCGCTCGACCTGATCCGTCGGCTGCGCGAGCGGGGCGCCGCCGTGCGTGTCGTCATGACCGCCGCGGCGCAGGAATTCGTGACCACGCTATCGGTTGGAGCGCTGTCGGCCGACCACGTCTTCACCGATTTGTTCGATCGCAATGACGAGCACGATGTCGGCCATATCCGCCTGTCGCGCGAGGCCGACCTTGCGGTCGTGGCGCCGGCCACCGCCGATCTGATGGCGAAGCTTGCCAACGGCCACGCCAACGACCTCGCCTCCACTGTGCTTCTCGCCACCGACAAGCGGGTTTTGATGGCACCGGCCATGAACCCAAAAATGTGGTCGCATCCGGCGACCCGGCGCAACCGCGCGACGTTGCAGAAGGACGGCATCGCATTCATTGGCCCGGCGAAGGGCGAGATGGCCGAGAACAACGAGGCGGGCGAAGGCCGCATGGCCGAGCCGCTGGAAATCGTCGCCGCTATCGAGGCGCTGCTCGATATCAGGCCGAAGCCGCTGGCAGGCAGAAAGATCATCGTCACCTCAGGGCCGACGCATGAGCCGATCGACCCGGTGCGATACATCGCCAACCGTTCGTCCGGCAAGCAGGGCCATGCCATCGCGGCGGCGCTGGCCAGGCTGGGCGCCGATGTGCGCCTCGTCTCCGGTCCGGTCGGCATTGCTGATCCGGCCGGCGTGACCACGCTGCATGTCGAAACCGCAAACGAGATGAAGGACGCGGTCGAACAGCTGCTGCCGGCGGACGCGGCCGTGTTCGTCGCGGCGGTCGCCGACTGGCGCAGCGAAACTTCGGCCGGCGAGAAGATCAAGAAGGTGGCGGGCGAGGGGCCGCCGGCGCTGCAGATGATCGAAAACCCTGATATTCTTGCCGGTGTCGGTCACCACAAGAAGCGGCCCAGCCTGGTCGTCGGCTTTGCCGCCGAGACGCAGGATCTCGTCCGGAACGCCGAGGCCAAGCTTGCGAAGAAGGGCGCCGATTTCATCGTCGCCAACGACGTGTCCCAGGAGGGTGGGGTGATGGGCGGTGACCGCAACCGGGTGCGGATCGTCTCGAAGACCGGTGTCGACGAATGGCCCGAGATGAGCAAGGACGAGGTGGCGACGCGGCTTGCAACACTGATCGCCGAGCAGCTTAAGACGATTACTGTCTAGCCCGTCGCTTCCTGTGGCCGGGCTGCCGGTCCCGAGATCCTGAGGGCGGCGAGGCATCCCAGAATCCCCAGTGGCACGAAGGCGAGGAACAGCCAGGTGGCGACGTTCGCCGCCGCCTCACGGTTCAGGCCTTCGGAAAAACCGCTGGCGTTGGCGACGATGCCGGTCAGTGCTGCACCGACCGCATAGCCGATGCGCTGCATCGTCGGCACAGCGGCAGAGGCGATCGTCTGCTCGCCCTCCCTGGCCGATGCCACGATCACGCGGGTGACGAAGGGCCAGGCAATGCCGAAGCCGCCGCCCTGCAGCAGGGCGCAGAACAGGATCAGCGGAATCGAACCCGCCGGCACGGCATAGGCGAAACCGGCGATGCCGGTCGCGATCATCAGTGCGCCGCCGGTGATGATCAGCCTCTCGCGCTCCGGCGGCGCATTGGCGACGAGAATCGACAGGATCGACCAGGCGATCGATTCGGCGGCGATGATGTAGCCGGTGGTCAGGATCGGAATGCCGTGCAGGCTGGTCAGAAGCAGCGGTCCATAGACGGCGAAGGAACAGGTCGCCACGGAAAAGGCGGCGACCATGGTCATGCCTGCGCCGACCGGCGAGCGCCATGAGAACAGCCGCGACGGGAACAGCCGCGAGTCCGGCTTCAGCGCATCTATGCGGATGAACATCGCAAGCCCGATCAGGCCGAGGGTAAGCAGCAGGGACGAGCGCAGCAGGGCAATGTCGACACCGGCCGTGGCGATCAGCACGACGCTGACGGCCAGGCAGCCGAGCGCGGCAAAGGGGAAGGGCGGGGCCGTTCCAGTGATCGCCTGCGGCCTGGTTGCCTCAGGCGTGTCGAGCACGATGAAGCTCGCCAGCGCCATGACCGCGCCGCCGACCGTGAAGACGCCGAAAGCCCAACGCCAGGAGAGCAACTCGGTCATCAACGCACCGAGCAGCGGCCCGCTGAAGGCGGCGACGCCCCAGATCGCCGACATGACGCCGAAAAGCTGCGGCCAGATGGCGCGTGGAAACAGCCGCTCGACCGAGACGAAGGCCAGCGACACCAGCGCGCCGCCGCCAAAACCCTCGATCAGGCGCCCGGTCAGGAACAGCGGCATGGAGGGCGCGATGGCACAGACCAGGGCACCGGCGGCATAGAGCAGGGCAGCGACCACCATGTTGGAGCGCAGCGCGACATAACTAACCAGCCGTCCGGCTGCGGCGCCGGCGACGATGGCGCCGAGCTCGTAGATCGCCAGCGACCAGCCGACCAGCTGAACGCCGGCGAGGTCGCCGACCATGGCCGGCATCACCGTTGCCACCATGGTTTCGTTGGTGGCGTGCAGCAGGATGCCGAGGCTGATGAAGCAGAAGCGCGCCAGATCGCCGCTCGCCCACAGCGCGCGCCAATCGACCCTGTTTGTGCTGGTTTCGGTCACCCGGCCCTCCCAAACTTTCTTATACGCCGATTCAAAAAATGGTGGAGCGCTCTTCGTCTCCAACGGGCACGCGGCGCTTCGAGGACGGGTTGTAGAACCTCAACCGCAGTTGAGCTCAAGCGGTTTTTTGGCGGGTGCGCTGAGATACTGGCGGGAAGTCAGGGTGATCGAAGATTGGCGATCATGGTCTCAGCGAAGAACGTCTTAGCACGGGCCCACAAAATCATGCGGCGCGGAACAGTCTAATCCTGTTCCGCGCCGCAGCTATGGCGCTTATTTGAAAGAGTGGACCAGCTCCAGTGAGGTGACGGCGACTGCCAGGTTGACGCCGGTCTGCGCCTGTACGTTGAGAGGCTGCAGCGAGAAGGCGCTGTTCAGTCCGCCGACCAGAAGGTTGGCGCCGCCGCCAGTCACCAGGCTGGCCTCGGCGTTGACGCCATAATAGCTGCCGGCAAGATCGCCGGAATTACGATCACGGGTGGCCGCCAGAACCGCCCAAATCAATTCGCCCTGGTGCGTCCTGCCGACGTCGACGCCAAGTTTGGAAATGACCCCGGTATAGGCTTCGGGCGGACCGCCATGATGAGGGCGAAAGGTGCAGGCCACGCCTTTGTTGGATGTGACGATGTAGCCGGTGCCGCCGTCGATGGTGCAGTCGAGCACGCCGAGCTCCAGCCTGCCCGCGCTGGCAGGGGCAGCGAGCACCGTGGCGGCGAGGGCGGCGGCACAGGCGAGTTTCTTGATCATGAGAGGGGTCCTTTCGCGAATTGCCTTGAACAAAGGCTAGGCGTCCCGAGCGTTCCGCCGAAAACTTGGCGCGATCAAGGCGGGCGTCAATGCGCAGTCATTGAAGGTTTCGAAGCGATGCCAAACGGCAGGCCTGCCATATCAGGCCGAAACGCCGCCGTCGGTCAGCCGGTGCTGGTGCGGGCCAGGCCGTCCTTGGCCGGCTGGTAGGTGGGGTTGAGGCGCACTGCCTCGCGGTAGGATTTTGCCGCCTTGGCCTTGTCGCCGCGCCGCTCGTAGATCAGCGCCTGGTTGGACCAGGCCTCGGCATTCTTGCCGTCGAGCTTGATCGCCATGTTGATGTCGGCGAAGGCATTGTCCTCGTCGTTCATGGCGAGGTAGGAGAGGCCGCGGCCATTGTAGGGTTCGGCGGCGTCCGGCGCCAGCGAGATGGCGGTCGAGAAATCCTCGATGGCGAAAGCGTGCTGGCCCTGGCTCTGATAGATCAGGCCGCGATTGTGATAGGCACGCGCATCTGTCGTGTCGAGCTGGATCGCCTTCTGGAAATCGTTGAACGCTTCCTGGATGCGGCCGGCTTTGCGGTAGAGATTGCCGCGGCCGATATAGGCGGCGTCATAGTCGGGATTGATCTGGATCGAGCGGTTGTAGTCGGCAAGCGCGGCCGCCTGGTCGCCGAGGAAGCGCTGGATGAGAGCGCGGTTCGAATAGGCCTGGTAGAAATTCGGATTGAGCTGGATGGCGGTGTCGAAATCCTTGAGCGCCGCCTGATACTGGCCGCCCCGGCCATAGGCCGAGCCGCGCACATTGTAGCCTTCGGGATCCTGGGGACTGCGCTGGATAACGGCCGACAGCGAGGAGATGTTCTCGGCCGACCCTTGTGCCTTGTCGATGTTGGTGAATTCGCCGGTCGGGGCTGTCTGGCAGCCGGCGAGCGCCAAGCCGGAAAGCAGGGCTGCCGTCAGGGCGAAGCCGCGCATTGGGGTTCTGCGCTCCACGCTTGTTGCATTCATGTCTGCTCTGTCCTCACTGCCCGCCGCGCCGTCAGGTCTGTTCCGTCTCCGAACCGGCCCTCTCCGAACTGGTCGAATTCAACAAAAAGGTGGCGGCGATTACGCATCGCGCCACCCTGGGTATCCTTCGAAAAGGACGAAAAATTGGCGTCAGAACCGCGGCGGACGCGGAGCACCGGCACCAGCAGTACCAGCCGCCACCGGGCGCGGCGTCATCGGCAGCAGACCCTCGCGCTGAGCGCGCTTGCGGGCCAGCTTGCGGGCGCGGCGAACGGCTTCCGCCTTTTCGCGGGCGCGCTTCTCGGAAGGCTTCTCATAATGTCCGCGCATCTTCATTTCGCGGAAGATGCCTTCGCGCTGCATCTTTTTCTTGAGCGCGCGAAGCGCCTGATCAACATTGTTGTCGCGGACGAGTACCTGCACGGGCAATCCTGTCTTTCGGGTTTGTTAATAACAGGCAAGTGGCCATAGTCGCTTGCCTCCGCGGCGGTCTACACCACGAATTGTGGCGGCTGATAGCAGAATCATGCCGCTCTGTCCACTGCCGAAACGAAAAACCCGCCTCGGCGGCGGGTCGTCGGCGCAATCAGCACCATGCGCAAATCAATAGCATAACTGCCGTCAAAAAGCAAGGAATTACGACTCCTGGTAGTAGATTTACCTTCTCGGGCGGGCTCTCCGCGCCGATGAGAGCGATCGCGGCGTTTTCTCCGCCACCGATAAATTCTTGCTGCCTTAATCCGGCAAAACGGTCCGCCCGGCTTTATCGACGAAGGAACAAACCTCGTTCCCCATGGTTGTTTCGCATACGCAAGCACAGGAGAAAACCGATGTCAGAGACCCGTGAATGGCTCGTCCAGTGGCTCAGGGACGCGCATGCGATGGAGGAGCAGGCCGAAACCATGCTGAACGGCCAGCTGAGCCGGCTGGAGAGTTATCCCGAACTCCGTGAGCGCATCAGCCTGCACCTCAACGAGACGAGAGGGCAAGCCGCGCGCCTCAGAACCTGCCTCGAAAGAATGGGCGAGGATACATCCACGCTGAAGGACGCCGGCGGCAAGCTGCTGGCGATGGCGCAGTCGCTAAGCGGCGTCTTCGCCGGCGACGAGGTGATGAAAGGCTCACTGGCGAGCTACACCTTCGAGCATATGGAGATCGCCTCCTACACGATCCTCATTGCAGCCGCAGAATCCCTAGGCGAAACAGAAGTCGCCCGGGCCTGCGAGGAAAATCTGCGTGAGGAGGAGGCGATGGCCGAGTGGCTGAAAAACAAGCTGCCCGCGACTACGGAGCAGTTCCTGGCTCGCTCGGGGTCGGACAGCGACAATGCCAAACGATGAGGACAACAGGCCGGCGGGCAACGTGAAACGACCTTCGGTGTGGCGGGCTTACAGCTATGCCTGGATTACCCTCGGCTTCTTCATCATTTCGATCGTCGGCCACTGGGTTTTCGGCTGGTTCGCCTTTCTCGACGAGCAGCAAGCGCTCGGCCAGCCGCCCGAGTTTGGCGGCTATCTGATCGAGATGAGCCGCGACACGCTCGAGAACTGGCAGTCGGAATTCCTGCAGCTGCTCTGGCAGGTGGGTGGCTTGGCGTTCCTGCTCTTCGTCGGATCGCCGCAATCGAAGGAGAGCACCGACCGGATGGAGGCCAAGATCGACGCGCTTCTCAGGCGTGTCGATCCGAAGAAAGGCAAGGAGGCGATTCGCGAGCTGGACCTGCAGTATGACGGCCGCCACACCGACGAGCCGCACGCCCACCGGAACTAATCTGGGAATGGAAATGTGGCCCGGAGCCGATCGCCGCTCCGGGCTGTGCGATGCTCCTCCACAGACGCAAACCGGACCGCTATGATGCTGTGGCCAAATGAAGCCGCTCGAAATCCTCGAAGAACTCGCCGTAGTCGCAGGTTATTTCCTCGCCCGCGGCTATGTCGCGGATCGCGGTCGCCCCGCCATACTGCGAAAAATCCGTATTCGGCCTTTCGGAATGGTTCATAAAGCGGCCATTGTCGACTTCATAGACCATGAATCCGGGCCGGTCGGGGCTTGGATAGGCATATCTGTCGAGCAATTCTCTGAGGTGCGGCGGCGCCGCCTCATATTTTTCCATCGGGATCAGCCGGTCGAAATCCGGATCGAGCTGCCAGATCGACGCTCCCTTGCTGATCGGCTCGGCGGCGAACACGCCGACGCCCTCGATTGCGCTAGCAGCGATGTAGGTCCTGATCAGCAGCATGTTTTAGGCCCGTGTTCGAACAGAAGTGTCCGAAGAAATCGCCAAATCGCGCTGGAAAGCAAGACCGCTTTTTGCGACATTGCCGCTTGCTCGCCCACGCGGGAAACGCCTCACGTCCGGCTGATCGAGACGCCGCCATCGGCAAACAGCGCGGATCCGGTGGTGAAGCTCGATGCATCCGACGCCAGATAGAGCGCTGAGCGGGCGATCTCCTCAGGCTCGGCGACCCGCTTCAAGGCATGCAGGTTTTCGACGAAGGCTCGCGATTCAGGGGTCTTGAACGTTGCCGAAGGCGTGTCGGTGCCGCCCGGCAAAAGTGCGTTGACCCGCACGCCTTTGGCGCCATATTCGGCGGCAAGCACCTGCGTCAATCCGATCAGCCCGGCCTTGCTTGCGGCATAGCTGGTCATGCCGGGCAAGCCGACCGTGTGGCCGACGAAGGTAGAGGTGAAGATCAGCGATCCGCCGCCGCGTTCGACCATCGCCGGCACCTGATATTTTGCACCAAGGAATGCGCTGGTCAGGTTGGTGTCGAGCGTCTCTCGCCATCCCTCCAGCGACAACTCCGAAATCGAACCCGTCTTGCCGACGGAGCCGGCGTTGTTGAAGGCGATGTCCAACCCGCCGAACCGGCCGACCGCAAGGTCGACAAGGGCCTTGGCGTAGGCCTCGTCGCGGACGTCGCCGGCAAGAGCAATGGCGGTGCCGTCGGCCTCCTCGATTTCCGTGACGAGCGCGTCCAGCTCTGCCTGGCGACGGGCAGCGACGACCACCTTGGCGCCTTCCTCGGCAAAGAGTTTTGCCGTAGCGCGGCCGATGCCGGAATTGCCGCCGGTGACGATGGCGACCTTGTTGGCGAGAGCGAGCATTTTTTTGCATCCTTTTTTCGCGCCAGCTTTCGCCGGCATTCGGATGCTTGGTCGCAGATCGAGGTGGCGCGAGCCACCCGATACCTGCGAAGGCGTTCCGGATGCAGCGTCGGCCCGGCCGGATCGCGCGGGTCTTTTTTGTCGCGGCGCAAAACGGCAAGCGCCGTCGCAAACAGCGCAAGGGTGGCAGCGCTGTTTCGCTAGTGATACACCTCGCGCGCCGGGCTCGATTGGATGCCAGGCCGCTATCTGCGAGGCCAGAACGTTGAAAAAATACTCTGTATTCGCCATCGCCCGCGAGGCCATGCGCGGCCACAAGGGCTGGGAGGAGCAGTGGTCTTCACCCGAGCCGAAGAAGGAGTACGACGTCATCATCGTCGGCGCCGGCGGCCATGGCCTGGCCACCGCCTATTATCTCGCCACGGTGCACGGCATCACCAATGTCGCGGTGCTGGAAAAGGGCTGGCTCGGCGGCGGCAATACCGGCCGCAACACCACCATCATCCGCTCCAACTATCTTTATGACGAGAGCGCCGGCATCTACGACCATGCGCTAAAACTGTGGGATGGGCTCAGCCAGGAGCTCAACTACAACGTCATGTATTCGCCGCGCGGCGTGATGATGCTGGCGCACAATGTGCACGACATCCAGGTGCTGAAACGCCACGTCCATGCCAATCGGCTGAACGGCATCGACAACGAATGGCTGACGCCGGAAGCCGCCAAGGAATTCTGCCCGCCGCTCAACATTTCGCGCGATGCCCGCTATCCGGTGATGGGCGCGACCCTGCAGCGTCGCGGCGGCACGGCGCGCCACGATGCCGTCGCCTGGGGCTATGCGCGCGGCGCTTCGGCGCGCGGCGTCCACATCATCCAGAATTGCGAGGTCACCGGCGTCAAGCGGGCGCCGAACGGCGCGGTCACCGGCGTCGAGACGACGCGCGGCTTCATCGGCGCCAAGAAAGTCGGTGTCGTTGCGGCCGGCCATTCGTCCGTCATCATGAACATGGCCGGCGTGCGCATGCCGCTGGAAAGCTATCCGCTGCAGGCGCTGGTGTCGGAGCCGGTCAAGCCGGTATTCCCCTGCGTGGTGATGTCGAACACGGTGCACGCCTATATCTCGCAGTCCGACAAGGGCGAGCTGGTCATCGGCGCCGGCACCGACCAATATATCTCCTATTCGCAGACCGGCGGCTTGCATATCCTGCAGCACACGCTCGATGCCATCTGCGAGATGTTCCCGATGTTCACGCGCATGAAGATGCTGCGCTCGTGGGGCGGCATCGTCGACGTGACGCCCGATCGCTCGCCGATCCTGGCCAAGACGCCGGTGCCCGGCCTCTTTGTCAATTGCGGCTGGGGCACCGGCGGCTTCAAGGCGACGCCGGGCTCGGGTCATGTCTTTGCCCACACCATCGCCAGGGACGATCCGCACCCGATCAACGCGCCCTTCACCATCGAGCGCTTCCGCACCGGCCGCCTCATCGACGAGGCGGCAGCGGCAGCGGTGGCGCACTGATGATGGCCCGCTTGGTGATGTTGGGCCAGCGGCTTTGCGATCAACCGGTCGGCGCCCGCGTCGGCCATGGCGAATTGTAGGAACAACCATGCTTCTCATACGCTGCCCCTATTGCGAGGAAGAGCGTCCGGAACTCGAATTTCGCAACGCCGGCGAGGCGCATATTGCGCGTTCGGCAGATATGGCCGCGACAAGCGATGACGACTTCGAAAAGTTCTTCTTCATCCGCTCGAATCCCAAAGGCATTATCTATGAGCGCTGGCGGCACATGCATGGCTGCGCGCGGTTCTTCAATGCCGTGCGCGATACCGTCAGCGACAGGTTCCTGATGACCTACAAGGCCGGCGAGCCGAAGCCGGCGAAGCTACCGGGAGCCTCCGAATGATCGCAGCGTTCCGCATTCCCGGCGCCGGGCGCCTCAAGCAGGCGGAGACGACCCGCTTCAGCTTCGACGGCCGGTCCTATGCCGGTGTCGAGGGCGATACGCTGGCGTCGGCGCTGCTCGCCAATGGCGTCCATCTGGTCGGCCGCTCGTTCAAATATCATCGTCCGCGCGGCTTTCTGTCCGCTGGGGCGGAAGAGCCCAACGCGCTGGTTGAGATCAAGCGCGACACAGCGCGCAAGACACCAAATGTTCGCGCCACCGTGCAGGAGCTCTATGACGGGCTGACGGCGCAGTCACAGAACCGCTGGCCGTCGCTGTCCTTCGACGTCAGTGCGGTCGGCGACGTCGCCTCACCGCTGCTTTCGGCCGGCTTCTACTACAAGACCTTCATGTGGCCGAAGTCCGCCTGGAAAAACTTTTACGAGCCCAAGATCAGGGCTGCGGCCGGCCTCGGCGTCGCCCCCGACCTGCCGGATCCCGACCATTATTCGGCGCGCTACGCCCATTGCGACGTCCTGGTGCTGGGCGGAGGCGCTGCCGGCATCGCCACGGCACTTGCCGCGGCCGAAACCGGCGTGCGCGTCATCCTTGCTGACGAGCAGGCGGATTTCGGCGGCAGCCTGCATTTCGAGAGCGGTGCCAGGATCGACGGCCAGGACGGTTTTGCCTGGGCGCAAGGTGCAGTCGCCAAGCTCAAGGCGATGGACAATGTCCGCGTGCTGTCCCGCACCACGGCCTTCGGCTATTATGCGCAGAATTTCGTCGGGCTGGTCGAGCGCGTCAGCGATCATCTGCAGAACCCCGGCCGCGACCTGCCGCGCGAGCGGCTGTGGCAGGTTCGCGCCAAACGCGTGGTGCTGGCGACAGGCGCCATCGAGCGGCATATGGTGTTTGCCGACAACGACCGGCCCGGCATCATGCTGGCCTCGGCGGCGCGCACCTATCTCAATCATTACGGCGTCGCGGTCGGCAGGAATGTCGGCGTCTATACGGCCAATGATTCCGCCTATGCGGCGGCGATCGACCTGAAGAAAGCCGGTGTCGGCGTGGCGGCTATAGTCGATTTGCGCGACCACCCGACCGGACCGGTAATCGACGAGGCGAGGGCGCTCGGCATCGAGGTCAATTTCGGCCGCGCGGTGATCCGCGCCGGCGGCAAATTGCGCATCTCGTCGATGACCGTGCAGCCGAAGAATGGCGGCGGCGAGCGCACCATCCCGGTCGACGCGATCCTGATGTCGGCCGGCTGGACACCGTCGGTGCATCTGTTCTCGCAATCGCGCGGCAAGGTTGCCTTCAATGATGAGACCAAGCGCTTCGTGCCCGGTATCTATGCGCAGGACTGCGTCTCCGTCGGCGCCTGCAACGGCACGGACGGGTTGTCGGCGACGATCGACGAGGCCTATGCAGCGGGCGCCAAGGCGGCCAAGGATGCCGGCGCCAACACCGCCAAGGGAACCAAGCCGAAGGTCGATGCCAGCGAGAACTGGTCGCGCGATATGCTCGGTGCGGCGCCCGGCGCCGGGCCGGATACGACGGTCAAGGCCTTTGTCGATTTTCAAAACGACGTCACCGCCAAGGACATCCGTCAGGCAGTGCATGAAGGCATGCGCTCGATCGAGCACGTCAAGCGCTTCACCACCAACGGCATGGCGACCGACCAGGGCAAGACCTCGAACATGCATGGTCTGGCAATCGCCGCCGAGACCCTCGGCAAGCCGATCCCGCAAGTCGGCCTGACGACGTTCCGGGCGCCCTACACGCCGGTGACCTTCGGCTCGATCGTCGGCCATGCGCGGGGTCCGCTCTTCGACCCGACCCGCGAGACGGCGATCCATCCCTGGGCCGAGGCTCAAGGTGCGGTGTTCGAGGATGTCGGCCAATGGAAGCGCGCCTGGTATTTTCCAAAGACGGGCGAGGACATGCACGCCGCCGTCGATCGCGAGTGTGTCACCGTGCGCAAAACGGCCGGCCTGTTCGACGCCTCGACGCTTGGCAAGATCGAGGTGGTCGGGCCGGATGCGGCCAAATTCATGGAACTGCTCTACACCAATCCGTGGGAGAAACTGGAGCCCGGCCGCTGCCGCTATGGTATCATGCTGCGCGAGGACGGTTTCATCTATGACGACGGTGTCGTTGGCAGGCTTGCACCCGACCGCTTGCATGTAACGACAACGACGGGTGGTGCGCCGCGTGTCATGAACCATATGGAGGATTACCTCCAGACCGAGTTCCCGCACCTCAACGTCTGGCTGACCTCGATCACCGAGCAGTGGGCGGTGATCGCCGTGCAGGGGCCGAAGTCGCGGGAAATCATCGCGCCGCTGGTCGAGGGCATAGACATGTCGGACGAGGCGCTGCCGCATATGTCGGTGCGCGAAGGCAAGATCTGCGGCGTGCCGACAAGGCTGTTCCGGATGTCATTCACCGGCGAGCGCGGCTTCGAGGTCAACGTGCCCGCCGATTACGGCCAGGCCGTCTGGGAAGCGCTGTGGGCCGAGGGCCAGAAGCATGGCGCCTGTGCCTACGGCACCGACGCGATGCACGTGCTGCGTGCCGAAAAGGGCTACATCATCGTCGGCCAGGACACCGACGGCACGGTGACGCCAAACGATGCCGGGCTCGACTGGGCGGTCGGCAAGAAGAAGACCGATTTCGTCGGCATTCGCGGCATGGCGCGGCCGGACCTTGTCGCCAAGGGCCGCAAGCAGTTGGTCGGCCTGAAGACCAAAGACCCTAAGGTGGTGCTGGAAGAAGGCGCGCAGATCGTCGGCGATCCGAAGCAGGCGATCCCGATGACCATGATCGGCCATGTCACCTCGAGCTATTGGTCGGAAAATTGCGGCCGCTCGATCGCGCTGGCTCTGGTTGCCGGCGGCCGCGACCGGATAGGTGAGACGCTTTACGTGCCGATGCCCAACGGGACGATCGAGGTGGAGGTCACCGGCATGGTGTTCTTCGACGAGAAGGGGGAGCGCCTCAATGGCTAAGGCTGCCACGAAGAAATCTGCCGCCGCTGCGCCGTCGGTCGAACGCCGGCCGGTTCTCGCCGGTCAGGAGCTTTCCGCAACCGGCGTCGTACTTGCGGTGTTGCCACCGGCGGAGCGCATTTCGCTGCGCGCGCCGGACGCTTCGGTCGCGGCGCTTTCGAAGGCGCTCGGCGTGACCCTGCCGCGAAAACCCAAAACCTCGGCGGCGAAGGCCGGGCGCACGGCGTTGTGGCTTGGGCCAGACGAATGGCTGGTCATCGATGAGGTGGGAAGAGACCCGCTCGCTGACTGCGCCGAGGTGACAGTGCTGCATTCTGCGGTCGGCATCTCGCATCGCAACGTTGCCACAACGGTCACCGGCCCGGCAGCGGCGGCGACTATCAATTCAGGCTGTCCGCAGGATCTGTCGCTCGACGCCTTTCCGGTAGGCGCGGCGTCGCGCACCATTCTGGGCAAGGTCGAAATCGTGCTGCTGCGCACCGCGACCGACGCGTTCCGCGTTGAATGCTGGCGTTCCTTTTCCGATTATGTCTTTACTTTCCTGTCGGAGGCGGCCCGCGACGCAGCGGCTTAGGAATACTCGCTGCGCTCGGCCGTTGCCGGAGCAAGTCGAGGGAGCCGGAGCAAGCCGAGGGAGAATGTCGATGCCGTCGAAATCCGCGCCGAATCCACCGGTCCAGAAGACGCCGGCCGTGCGCTCGTTCGAACACGAGCAGCACGACGAACCAAACATTGAAGAGGAGCTCGAGGAAGGGCTCGAGGACACGTTTCCGGCCAGCGATCCGGTGTCGATCACCGGGACTTCCATTTCCGGCGCTCCCGCAAGACCCGGCAAGGCCAAGATCGTGGCCGGAATGAAGAAGCGCAGGAGATAACTTCCATCAGCTCCGGCGGAGTCGGGCTGAAATGGCCACGAAAACGGGCGGTCAGGTTTCCTGCCGCCATTTGTTTTCGAACATCAGAACGTGCTGGGCACGATCCACGGATCGATGTCGATGCCGAGCCGCGGGTCCTTGTTTTCAGTCGAGCCATCGCGAGTGGCCGAGCCTGCCTTCTCCACCGATCCGGTCGCGCCGCAATCGAGCTTGACGCTAGTGTCGGCGCAGGCGGCCGGCGCCTGCTTGCCGGGCTGGCTCTGGCCGGCGAAGGCCGCGCCCGAGAATGCCAGGACGGCCACGAGGGCGAGGGTTATCTTTTTCATCGTCTGTCTCCGGTTTCGGCGGCTGAACTTTTTCGTACATGTACGACATGGCGTACATGTACGCCCGACAATCGCGGGGTTCAAGCCGGAAGTCGTACATGTACGAACAACTTTAGTTGAATCTTTGGAATCGTGTCGCGCCGGCACGCGCCGAGTTGCGCATGGGACGCCGTTCACCCGTGCCGTACAAGATCTTCAGCTATCCGAAACCGAAGAACCCCTTCAGCAGTTGACCGGCGTCTCGGTCAGCGGCGGCACTTCTTGCGTGGCCAGCCCGGCAAGCGTGAAGTCGCACATCCGCTCTACGAAAGCCTGCTGGTCGCCGAACGGGTAGAACGGAAAGGTGATCAGCAGCGAGATCGTGCCGTGGCCGACCGCCCACAGCATGGTGGCGATCGCGCGTGGGTCGCCCTTGAGCCTGCCGGCGGCAAGGCAGGCCTCGACCCTTTTGATCAGCACCTTCATCAACGGGTTGCCCTCTTGCATCTCGGCGAAGGTCCTGCCTTCCGGCGGCTTGGTCTTTTCGGTCATGAACACCGTGCGATATTCGTTGGGATTGCCGAGGCCGAAGGCCGCATATTCGGTCATGACCACCTGCAGCGCCTCGATCGGATCGTCGGCCGCGTGATTCTCGATACGCTTGGCCAGAGTCTCGAACGCATCCTCGGCCAGTGCGAACAGAATGTCCTGCTTGTCGGCAAAATAGGAATAGACCGACATCGGCGCATAGCCGACGCGCTTGGCCAGCTTGCGGATGGTGAGGCCTTCATAGCCTTCCTCCTGCACGAGCTTATGCGCCGCATCGACAAGTTCGGAGCGCAGTTCGGCCTTTTGTTTCTCGCGGCGTGTCTGGACGCTAAGCGGCAATTTCGCCTGCCTTCTGTTAGTGGCTGGCTAAATTATATACGCTGTACGGAGCCGGACAAGGCGCCGTCAAATCAAGCATTGGCAAAATCGGCGCCGCAGCACTCCGATTGGCGATACCGCCCCTAGGCCGGCCGGCACATGAAGATCATCTCTGCCGAAGCTCGTTGAGCCGTTCAAGCCGCCTCTGGCTGGCGCTCGATCAAAGTCAGCGTCAGCCAGCGCGCGGTCAGCGCCGGTTTTTTCGAACCCTCGATCTCGATGGTCACGTCGTGCGCCGTCTGCACCCAGCCCGACGGCCTGACCTTGACGTCGGCCAGCACGAAACGGGTGCGAATGCGTGCGCCGGTCTTCACCGGCGCCAGGAAGCGCAGCGAATCGAAGCCATGGTTGACGCCCATCTTGCTGTTTTCGAGCGGCGGCATGGTCTCGAAAGTCATCGCCGACAAAAGCGAAAGCGACAGGAAGCCATGCGCGATGGTGCCGCCGAACGGCGTCTCGCGCTTGGCGCGCTCCGGATCGCAATGGATGAACTGGTGGTCGTCGGTGGCATCGGCGAACTGATCGATCATGCGCTGCGAGACGACCCGCCACGGCGACACGCCGACTTCCTTGCCGACGCTGGCCAGAAGCACATCGAGACTGATCGGTTCCACGCGGATGCCCTCCATTTCAACCGTCCGGATCCAGAGCGGCTTCATTCCTTGAACAGTGTCAGCCCATGCTGCACCGACTGCCCGCCATCGATCGGCAGGATGGCGCCGGTGACATAGCTGCCGGCACGGCTGCACAAATAGAGCGTTGCGCCGGCAATGTCATCCGGCGCACCGATGCGACGAAGCGGAACATGATCGCCGACATGCTTGGCCTGTTCCTCGGTTGCGGTGGCGAAAGCGGTCATCCGGCTCTGGAAGGGGCCGGGAGCGAAGGCGTTGACGGTGATGCGACGGGCGGCGAACTCGATCGCCAAGGTGCGTGTCAGGTGGTGAACCGCGGCTTTCGAGGCAGAGTATGAATAGGCGTCGTCCGCCAGCGGCTGCGTGCCCATCACCGAACCCAGATTGATCACCCGGGCCGGATCGGCATCATTGGCGGCGGTGTCGAGCAGCGGCAGAAGCTCGCGCGTCAGATGGAAGACGGCGGTGACGTTGACGCCGAACACCTTGGCCCAGGCATGGTAGGGGAAGCTTTCCAGCGGCGCGCCCCAGGAAACGCCGGCATTGTTGACCAGGATGTTCAGCCGCTCGGTCCGCCCCTTGACCTCATCGACCAGCGCCGCGATGCCAGCCTCGCTGGAGACATCGCCGGCAAAACCTTCGGCTCGGCCGGAGCCGCCGAGGCCGTTCAATTCGCCGGCGACCTTGACGCAATCCTCGCCCTTGCGCGAGGCGATCATCACGGTAGCGCCGGCCCTGACCAAAGCGGTTGCCGCCATGCGGCCGATACCGGTTGCAGCCCCGGTGACCAGCGCCGTCTTGCCGGCGACTGAAAACAGCTCGTCCAGATAGCTCATCGCAACTCCTCTGCGCGTCCTTGCCTCGTGATTCGAGGGGACGACTTAACGCTGACAAGGCTATCCGAATTACGATCATCCTTGCCGGGGGTAAAGTGCCGGAGCCGATGCGGCCCTGGCCCCTTCTCCCGTTGTTCACGGGGGGAGGTGACCGAAGATCGGTTCGATCTCGACGCCTTCGGCCTGCCAGTCACGCCACGCCGCACGCTATCAAAGGCTGGAATGTCGACCGATCTTCCTCGGCAACCAAGCTCCCCGGGGATGCGTTGAGCAGTTGCTGGTCATCGAGGATCGGCGTTCCATATTAGCTCGACGCCAGCTTGTTGGGGGTTCCCATGCGGGACACGAGATTCGACAGGCTGTCGCGTATTATCGAAATGACGTTTGTCATCTCGGCCTTCACATCTGACGAGCGGGAGAAATGCGCAGAACGGAGGTAACAATGACATCTGCTGAATCACAGATCAGGGCCTTGTTGGACAGTCGATCAGCCGCAATGGGCGACAAGGACATCGAGCGGGTCATGTCCCTTTATTCTCCAGACATCGTCTATTTCGACCTCGTACCACCGCTCCAGTACGCAGGCTCATCCGCCCTTCGGGAGCGGTTTTCTGATTGGTTCGGCCGCTGGACGGGTCCTATTGGCCAGGAACTTGACGACCTGAAAGTGATAGCCGGCGATAATGTCGCGGCTGCATGGATGCTCATCCGGGCAAGTGGCACACTGAAGACGGGCCAGGACGTTGACTACTGGGTACGCGTGAGCAACAGCTTCCAGCGCTCCGGTGACAGGTGGTTCATCACGCACGAGCACGTCTCCCTGCCCGTTAACATGCAGACCAGGACAGCCGTCATGGACCTTGCGCCCTGAAGCGCTTGCGTTTTGGTAAACCAAAACCGCGCTCCAGATATTTGTTTGACGCATTTTGTCGGACGCCAAACGAAGACGTTTGGCTGCAAAATGCTCCAGGTCGTCGATCAGACATTCTCAAGCGTGAAGGTCGATCCCAACGCCAGCCCGTTCAGAGCGTCGGCGAAGGCATCGAGGGCCGGATGAGGCAGCATCCATCATTCGCAGGGTTTGCTCCTGCCCCTCACTTGCCTGTCGGCATCCTCTGGCGAGGAGAGCTACTCCGCCGGGTCGACATTGGTGTAGGCGGCTTCCTCGAGCTCGCGCTTCAGCCGTGATGCCTCTTCCACCTTCGGCGTGACGAAGCGGCCGAGCAGGAGATAGGCGACCGGCGTCAGGAACAGCGTCGAGACGGTGGCCAGACCCAGACCGCCGACGATCACCCAGCCGAGCGCGATGCGCGCCTCAGCGCCGGCGCCGCTCGCCAGCACCAGCGGTACGCCGCCGAGCACGGTGCAGATCATCGTCATCATCACCGGCCGCAGCCGGATGGTGGAGGCTTGCTCGATAGCCTCGCGCACGCCGAGCCCGCGGTCGCGCAACTGGTTGGCGAACTCGACGATCAGGATGCCGTTTTTGGCCATGACGCCGACCAGGAGCACCAGGCCGATCTGGCTGTAGGCGTTGAGGCTGGTGCCGCTGAGCAAAAGCGCAAAGATCGCGCAGGCAAGCCCGAGCGGCACCGTCGCCATGATGATGGCCGCGCTGACGAAGCTCTCGAACTGAGCGGCGAGCACCAAAAGGATGATGACCAGCGAGAAGCCGAAGATGGTGATCATGGCGCTGTTGGTCTCGCCCAGCGTCGCCGCCTCGGCCAACGGCACGATGCGGCTGCCCGGCGGCAGAAGCGGCGTGGCGATTGCCTCGGCGCGGGTGAGTGCCTGGCCGAGCGCGAAATCGCCGCTGAGGTTCGAGGTGATCGCCACCGACGGCTGCTGCTGCTCGCGGGTCAGCGAGGGCGGCACGGCGCGCTCGGTCAAAGTGGCGATGGTCGACATCGGCACGAAGCGGCCGTCGGCCGTCTTCAGGAAGATGTTCTCCAAATCGGTCGGATCGTTGATCGGACTGGTCGTCGAGACGAGCTTCACCCCATAGCTGCGGTCGGCGATATAGACGTCGACGACATCATTGCCGTCGAGCATGGCCTGGAAGGTATCGGCAAGCCCGGTGATGTCGATGCCGAGGTCGGAAGCGCGCTCGCGGTCGATGGCGACGGAAAGCTGGGGCTGCGTCGGGTCGACGGAGAGCCGGGGCGACTGGAAGCCGGGGTCCATCTGCATTTGGGCGATGATCTTCACCGCAGCGTCGCCGAGCGCCGCGCGGTTGTTGCCGACCAGCGCGAACTGCAGGCCGTTGCCGGCGCCGCGAATACCGAGGCTGTTGGGCTGTATCGGAAAGACGCGCACGCTCGGCACCTGCCGGGTGAGCCGGCTGATGTCGGCCATGATCTGCTGCTGGCTGCGGTCGCGCTCGTCCCATGGCGCCAGCGTCATCACCATGAAGCCGGCATTGTAGGCGCCGTTCCGGCCGGCGCTCTCGAACGTGTTGCGGATTTCGCCGGAATCGCGCAGCGGCTGGGTCAGTTTTTCGATCTTCTGCATCTGCTGCGTCGTGTAGTCTAGGCTGACGCCTTGCGGCGCGTCGACGCGCATGAGCACGACGGCACGGTCCTCGGTCGGCGTCAGTTCCTGGCGGATCGTGCCGAACAGCGTGAAGGCGGTGGCTGCAAACAGCAGCGCGACCAGGAGGACGATCCACGGCGCGTCGAGGCAGATGCGCAGGCAGCGCCGGTAGAGCGTGTTCAGCGCGCCGCCGATGCGGGCGCCGATGCCGCTGCCGCTTTCGTGGTGAAGCGGCGCGGGCGACAGCATGCGCGAGGCAAGCATCGGACAAAGGGTCAGCGCCACGACGGCGGACAGAAGCACCGATATGGCGAGAACAAAGCCGAATTCGCGAAACAGACCGCCGGTCTGGCCGGGCAGGAAGGAGATCGGCACGAAGACGGCGACCAGCGTCAGCGTCGTGGCGATGACGGCGAAGAACACTTCCTGGGCGCCAAGCACGGCCGCGGCGCGTGGCCCCATGCCTTCGTTGCGTCGTCGCACGATGTTTTCCAGAACGACGATGGCGTCGTCGACGACCAGGCCCGTCGCCAGCACCAGGGCGAGCAGCGTCAATATGTTGACCGAAAAGCCGGCGAGATAGATGGCGGCGATCGTCCCGATCATGGCGACCGGCATAGCAAGCCCCGGAATGAGCGTCGCGCGCCAGTCGAGGAGAAACACGTAGATGACGATCAGCACGATGGAGACGGACAGGCCGAGTGCGACCTCGACTTCATGCACTGCGCCGTTGACGAAGACCGCATCGTCGCTGGTGACCTTGATCGACATGCCCTGAGGCAGATCCGCCTGCAGCGTGGCAACCGCGGCCCTGACGCCGGTCGAAATATCCAGCGTGTTCGATTCCGCCTGGCGGATGATGCCGAGACCGATGCCGGTCTTGCCGTTCGAACGCAATGTGGTCTGGCCGATGTCGGGGCCGAGCGCGACGGTGGCGACGTCGCGGATGCGGGTCGTGCCGCCGATGATGATGTTTTCGAATTCCTCCGGCGTGGTCACGTCCGCCGTCGGACGCACGATCAGGTCCTGGTTGGTCGTGGTGATCGAACCGGCCGGCGAATCGAAAGCGACCGAAGCCAGCGCTGTCTTCAGGTCGGCGACGGTGAAGCCCAGGCTGGCAAGCTTATTCTGGTCGACATCGATGCGGAAGATCTTGTCGCGGTCGCCATAGACCTGGACGTCGGCAACGCCGGGCACGGCGGCAAGCTCGTCCTCGATCTGGTCCTGCACCAGCACCGTCATGTCCTGCACCGACATGGTGTCGGAGGTGACAGCCAGCCGCATCACCGGCTCGGAATTGGCGTCGGCCTTGACGATGCGCGGCGCATCCGCCGTGTCCGGCATTTGGTCGACGACGCGGCCAACGCCATCGCGCACATCGGAGGCGGCCACGTCGAGGTCGACGCCGTCGTTGAATTCGATGGTGACGCGGCTCGTGCCGAAGGACGAGGTGGACGAGATCGACTTCACACCAGAGACGCGGGCGACCGCGCCCTCAATCACGTCGGTCAATTCGCGGTCGACGGTCTCGGCCGCAGCGCCTTCAAAGGTCGTGTTAACGGTGACGACGGCGCGATCGACATCAGGCAGTTCGCGGACCTCGACGCCGTAGAAGGCGGCAAGGCCGGCGACCGCGATCAGCGTGTTCAAGACCAAGGCCATCACCGGCCTGCGGATGAACAGTGCGGTGAAGCCTGTATCGCTGGCGGCGTTGTTGGTTGCGGTCATTAGCCGTCGGCGTCCGCGGCGCGCTGCTCTTCGCCGGCGATGCGGACCGCGCCGCCTTCGCTGACGCTCTGGGTGCCTTCGGTCACCACCATGTCGCCGCTGACGATCGGGGCGTCGATCAGCACGGTCTCGGTGTTGCGTTGGATAATGCGCACGGCCACCCGCTTGGCCTTGCCGTCCATGATGGCCCAGACATAGGCGCCGTCCGAACCCCACTGGATCGCCAGCGGACTGACCGCGGGATAGCTGTCGCCGGGGAATTTCATGGAGATCTGGAAGGACATGCCGGCACGCAGCGAATCGGCCGGATTGGCGATCTTTGCCTTGACCAGGAGGGTACGGCTGGCTTCATCGATGTGGTTGTCGATGGCGGAGACCGTACCGGTATAGGCTTTGTTGGGGTTGGCGATCGGCGTCGCCGACAATTGTGCGCCGACCTTGACGGCGGCGGCGAAGCGTTCCGGCACCCAGAATTCGACCAGTATGCTGGAGCGGTCGTCGAGGGTGGCGACCGCCGACTGGCTGGTCACATAGTTGCCGGCTGATATCGGCAGGATGCCGACGACGCCGGCGATCGGTGCGACGATCGAGCGGCGCTGCAGGGCCAGTTCCGCATCGCGAAGCGCCAGCTTGGCATTGGCAAGCACCACTTCGGCATCGGCAACGGCGACCGCTGTCGCAGCGTTGGAAGCCCGCAGTGATTTGACCCGGTCGAGCTTGGCCTGCGCGTCCTGCAAGGCAACCTTGGCGCGGTCCTGTGCGATCACCTCGGTGTCGGAATCGAGGGTGGCGATGACCTGTCCCTTTTCGACATGGGCGCCGGATTCGACCAGGAATTCGAGGAGGCGGCCGGAACTGTAGGGATTGACCGTCACCGAGGCGTTGGCGCGGCCGGTGCCGATCGCCTGCAGGCGATCGTTGATGATGGCGGCGGCCGCCGGCAATGCGACGATAGTCACCCGCTGGCCGGCGGCGTTGCGGCTGCCTGCTTGCCCGGCGTTATCGACGGCGCCCGTTGGTGGCGTTGCGGCATAAGCCCAGTCGATGCCCCAGCGCGCCAGCACATCCGGCGCGCCTGGAAAAAAGCGAACCCAGGCGGCCGCAGCCGCGACGAGGATCACAAGTGCAAAGACGATCTGTTTCCAGGTGGCCATCGGCGCTCCGGTTGGCAAATATACCGCCTACGGTTCCCAAGGTGAAGTAGACGCGACGGCACACTCCGACACGCAGGATGACTCGTCGATATCAAAGCTTTATGGCAATTCTCCCGCTCGCTTGCACATTAAATCGGTGTAACGTTGATAAGGGCTAGCTCGGTCGAACTGCATCTGCCGGCTATCGCCAAAGGCGGCAGTACGTCAGTTTAACGCCCGGCGATGCGGCGGAAGAGGCGCTTGGTGCGCAGGATCGGCTTCAGATGTGGCTCGCTTTGCTGTCAATCCTCTTCAAGTCGAGCCGCGGAATGAGAAAGTCCAAGAATGCTTGGCCTTGGGCGGCTGAACGCGCCCTCCTGGCCGGATCGCATAGAGGGTCGGTTCGGGCCCTGCCCACTCGGGCAGGCACGAACCAGTCTTCCAGCGGCAACGTCCGACTTGACGCGCACATGCTTGGTCATGAACAGGCCAACTCCCTCCAGCAGGAGCCCGTGAAAAGCCTCCGGATCGCTGGCGACGGCGTGCGGGCCGCTGAACTCAGTCCGATCTCGCCGGGCAGCGCGCTTACGTCGCGTGTGCGCCGCCCGGTACGACAACGCCGGACATCGCGATTCCCACGGTTGCCGGATCTTCCTTCAGCGCCGCATCCGCGAGCGAGACCACGCCGACCAGGCGCTTGTCGCGGTTGAGGACAGGCAACCGCCTGACCTGGATATCACCCATGGTCTGGACGACGTGCTCGATATCTTCGTCCTCGAAGCAGTATTTGACATCCTTGGTCATCACGTCGCGGACCGTCGCGTTGCCGTCCTTGCCTTCGGCGACCGCACGCACGACGATGTCACGGTCGGTGATTGTTCCGACGAGTCGGTCGTTTTCTCCGACGGGCAGGAATCCGACATCGTCAACCGCCATTCGTTTCGCGATTTTCTGCAGTGACTCGTTAGGACTGGCGAGATGGACGTTGGGGGTCATTATCTCAGCGACTTTCATGGTGAATCTCCCTGTTGGTGCCCAGAACGGCAAGCCTGCGGTCGTCGACCGATATGGCCTGGAAGATTTGTCGAGGGCCCTCAGGCCTGTCGCGCTGCGACGCTCGCTCGGCGGTCCGTTCTTCGCTGATGGAACTAACAGCCGGGCCGATTGGTTCCAGCCGGTTTGGCCGCGCCGCCATGCAGATCCGCCGGAACCTCCGGGCTCCGGTCTCGTTGCATGAATGCCCCCTTGGCAGACCGGACGTCATCCTTGAACTTTCCCGTTTTGTTCCCATATAAGTCGACAGGATCGGAGACGGTTCCGCCGCATGGGGATAGTTAACTCCTAGCCCTGTGCGGCTCAAATTTTCATGGTGAGCGTTGGGATCATGGCGATCCAGCCGGTCCACCAGAAAAGACCAGATCTCCAGGCTGCCGCGCATAAGCGACGGATGTCGCAGAGCGAGGAAAGTCCGGGCTTCGCCGACACACCCCAGCAGGTAATGCCTCTCCGCCGTAAGGCGAGCCACGGCAACAGAGACGAGCCGTCCCAGTCGGGACGGGTGAAACGGGCGACAGGGTGGGGGAAGCAACCGCAAGAAGTGCCCTGTGACCCGTGTCGGGGAGGGCCTTGGTGGCGGGCAAGGAGGCGCCTGGCGACAGGCGTCCAAGAGGAATGGCAGCCCTCGACAGAACCCGGCTTACAGGGGTCTGGTCTCAAGCGTCTCGTGGCGAGAACCGGCAGACGAGTACGGCCCGCCTATGGGCTCGGAGAGCCGGAGTGTAGCGCAGCCTAGTTTGGGACGAGCGGGCCGCAGGTTCGAATCCTGCCACTCCGACCATCCTGGTTCGCGATCTTTGCGAACGCTGCGCGAAGCTGGAAAAGCACTCGCGGACGTGGCGGAATCGGTAGACGCAGCCGGCTTAAACCCGGCGGGCATTCCCGTTGCGAGTTCGAATCTCGCCGTCCGCACCAAATGCGGCTGCATCGAATATGGAGGGGTGGCAGAGCCCGGTTGAATGCGCCCGCCTCGAAAGCGGGTAGGCCTGCAAGGGCCTCGGGGGTTCAAATCCCTCCCCCTCCGCCAGCGGACAGACCTTGGAGGGGTGGCCGAGCGGTTAATGGCAGCAGTCTGTAAAACTGCCCTCTTAGAGTTCGTAGGTTCGAATTCTATCCATCCACCAATCATTGTGACGTGGCGTCCCTTAGAAGCGAGCATCAGGCGGCGTGGGTGAACGGCTATCCAGCGGACTGCAACTCCGTACATGCCGGTTCGAGTCCGGCTGGCGCCTCCAAAAGAGTGGCCGAGCGGCTGAAGGCTGCGGCTTGCTAAGCCGCTATGCGGGACACCCGCAACGAGGGTTCGAATCCCTCCTCTTCCGCCAGCGGCATGCTT